>JAHENU010000069.1 GCA_018609855.1 Candidatus Nanohaloarchaea archaeon
AAGCGCGACCCTCAGCTTCAAACCGATGTGATGTTGAGTAATGCTGTGTCGCTTCTTCCACAGGAATATCGAGAAAGAGCACGGCATCAGGAATTATCCCATCCATCACAAAAGTATTCGCAGTGTGCATAAACTCTATGTCGCATCCTTGCGCATAACCTTGATAGGATAATGAGGAGATATAAGAACGATCGCCTAATACAACAGCATTCTGTGCAAGGGCGGGACTAACCACCTGTCGCATGAGTTCGTGTCTTGCAGTACTTAAGAGAAGATATTGGGAGAAAGGTGATATATCTGTGTCCGAATGCAGAAGAAACGAACGTATTTCATCACCTTCCGGCGTTCCACCAGGTTCCTGTACCGTAACAACGTTATAGTCATAAAATTCCCGTAGATATGAGGACAAATATTGGATCTGTGTTGTTTTGCCACAACCATCAATGCCCTCAAAGACAATATACAGCCCGGTACTTTCCTCCTGGAGCGCATCTAAGGTTTGTGTCATACTATCAGCTTACGATTGTTGCCGTTTCCGCATTGATCGAATTTCCTGTACAGCACGGCCATAATCTACCTCAGAACCATAATTAACAAAAGTTTGCATCTCGTCAAACAAAGGTTCTAAGTAGCGCTGGCCAGCTGCCACCATTCGCATAATCTGTGCGTAGAGTGGAGCCCCGCCACGTTGTGTACGTAATTCAGTCATGTGAAAGAGATTGCGTGCATTGACTTCTGTATTCATTGGCGCTCGGTGTGCTAATGATAACACAGTAGATGCCACAGAGGGATTAATCTCCTCACAGAGTCGTTCCCATGTGTGATCTATATGCCGCATCACCGTATCTACCTCCTCACCAACACCGGCTTCCGCTAAGACAGGAGATAGATAATAATCATGCTCAGGGGTGAAATAGCGGGGATCAAGATATGTTTGTGGCGTATGACGACGTAAATCGCGAATTTCGCCTATAGGCATTATCAGCGAGAGATCAAAACGCATGTTTTCAAAAGCCCTGCCCGGTCGATGCCGACGATTGGTGCGTAAATCTTCACCTTCAGGCTGAATGCCAGCATAATCAAGTATAATGGCGTCTTTTTTAATCTCTTCCATTGAATCGACAGCAGCCAAAGCATCTGATAATTGCAAATCAGACTGGCGTTCCCGCAGAATGCTCTGCACCACATCATCCTTATTTCCCTTTATGCGTATTTCAGCCTCCAGATGGGCTGCAGGATCGGCCACACGGATAAAATCACCATAATCTTCAATAGTCACACCAAGATCAGAATCCTTGTGAGACTGAAGTAGTTCATATTCACCAACGCCCCTGTGAGTAAATACAGGAGACCTGGTATGCGATAAAAAGCGTTGATATTGTTGCGAGCGACTATCAGCCGGATCGGTGCGATCGAGTAAAGGCCCTGCCAGTTCCTCACCCTCTCTCCGGATGAATTCCTGAATCACCGCAGCCTCTCCCAATGGGAGCGCCTGATGATTATAAATCAGATGGCGCATTGCTTCAGCATTCAATTGTAAGGATAATGATGTTTTCGCATTTAATGGCAAGAGATGTCTAACGCTGTCTTTTAACAAAGCAGCTATTGTTTTATCATACGCACCTTGCAATTCGTCAGAAGAAGCTAAACTCTCTTGCCTTCCACGCAATGTCTCCTGAACTGCGTCTGCAAACATATCATATGGGAGCGCCTCAGTAGTCAGATAAGTTTGTATTGCCTCATACACAGAACTAGTTTCATCAAGGGTAGCGCTATACAGTCCAAAGAGCTGATCAGACACTTCTTTCACGTCTTCAACCATATCAGCTTCATGAACCAAAGGATCAATAATATAGCGAAAATTACCGTCTTTATCACGTTGATGGTATGGCTTATACCGTGTTGATTTTTCTATGCCAAATAAGGTTCGGTGATGTAGTAAATGCATGGCCTCTAATAAGGACACGTCCTCGAATGAGATGCCAAAATCTACCATCCGGGCAATCGAATCGTCACCATAATCAGCAAAGACCCGTTGAAAAAATGGCTTGCCTATATCACTCACATACGAGGGCGAGTATAATTCACTAATAGCTTGTTGTAATGCCGGATTTGCCTCCAGCATCCTTCCTGCTACTACTCGCATATCACCAGGAGCGCGACTGTGTCGTGACGAGAGGCTCCCTGCAAACAAGCCACCTTCACGATAAAACGAGACAGGTTTATCGACATTAGAGTAGAGCTTAGTCACATTATTTAAGACGTCATCAGACAGAGGATTGCCTTCTTTATCAGTAAATGACGGCGATGTATACTGCAACATGTCACATAAGTCCACATCAGACGCTGAACGGACTTTCTCATGTAATAAAGCAAGCTGTTCTTCATACAACACTGGCATCCCCACCCATACCTCACTCCCATCGACAGTATAAATACATTTATAGCGTATAGACAATTGCATTACAGAAGTAATAGCAATACAGAGTCGTCACTCGACAGTATGCTGGTTTTGAGATGATGAAGACTCAGATAATGCAGCACCAATATCAAAAATAATGCATGACAGCTCAGAAGAGTCTGATGCGCGTTTGGCTTGCTGTAACGCTCTTCCTACACCGTTCTCAATATCAGTTGACGTAAGAGCATGCTCCCAGATCTCCTTTGCTGTGACGCTGACACCACCCAAATACAAACCAGTATCAGAGTTGTAAGAGAGAAGCTCGGTCCTCACCTGCTCAGCTGCCCCTTGGTATCGTTGCTCCATACTCCTCGCATCTGTTTCTGGAAGAATTAGCGCAAATTCATCGCCACCTACCCGATACACTCTGTCAGACGTCCGCCGAAAGTGATCCTGCAAAATAGCAACTGTCTTCTGTAATGCTTCATCACCGATATGCTGGCCATAATAGTCATTAATACCTTTAAAAGAAATAAGATCAACATAGGCCACAGACAGCCAATTTTCCTCACCGTCTCTCTCCCCTGCCCGCGAAGCCTGTGCAATTTCATGGGATAGGTCTTTCTCATATACGTGTCTACTAAATGCACCTGTTAATGGATCCTGATATGCTAATTCTTCCAATAATTGAATATACTGCTGTTGCTGATCAACCTGTGCTTCCAATTCAGCAACCCGATCCCGTAATTCACTATACGAAAGGGCTATATCGTCAGACATAGTTCCCACTCACATTCCTCGTATATAAATTTATTTCCAAATAGTGACAACGATTAGAGTCTACAGTAGGTGTTTGCTATTTGAGAAGAGATGTAGAGAATAGCTGCAAGGAGAAGGGCAATACCAATAACACCGAGCTCAATGCCATGAAAGGGCAATACACCTAACAGACTGCCATAGCCAAGTAACGCCAAAAGGCCGATGCCACAGGATGAACAGGCAGGTACCAATACACCAAAAATTATACCAGCAACACCGGTCTGCTCAGCACCGCCCATTGTTTCTTTAATAGCGCGGAGCTTAAATACTAACAATGAGACAAGAATACCGGCAAGTATAGCCATGCTGATCAAAACGATTTGGCCGCTCAGCACCATGTTCTGGAAGGAGCCACGAAGTAGCCCCCAGATAAAAGCAGGATTGAAGAAATCGAACACAAGCTCATAATTAATCACCAGCAAATTGAAGCTAAAGATGAAGAGTGTTACGATAATGGAAATGACCCAGTAGAGTGGCCGTCTATAGACAGACTTAAACGCCAGTTTAACATCCGCTAGAGTGTGCATGATCTTTCTATAGTGCACAGTTTCAAATACCTTACCCTGTCTTTTCGTAAATAAGGCTTATTTGTTCCCCCTCCCGCAACACTTTGTCACCATACTGTTGATTCACATCGCCATTCACATACATCGACAACTTATGAGTGGCATTCTCACAGTAATCAAAAACACAAGAGCTGTTGAACGTCTTCCCCCAAACACTGAAGAAATTGCCAAGGGTAACTTCAACAGGAACAGGAGGTTCCACATGGATTTTACCTGAATTGTCGTGGGTGTGGACTACTCGCATTGTATTCGGCCCTATGCCAATTTGCGCAGGAATTGACCGATCCTGTCCTAAAATCTCAATATCCAGCTGCGCATGGATATGACGGGCCGCATTCTGATGGCTCTGGAGGTTATATGATAGTAACTCATCCTCTGACATATTTTGCAGATCTGGTGTAGCGCCAGAATCGTCTGTTTTGACCTCGGCATTCTGAGCAATCGCATAACCAACGGCAAGGAGCACTACAATGACTGCCAATACTCCTGTATACGTAAGAAATTCCTTTTTTTTCTTTTGGGCTTGCTGTTGTCTCTTCTGTTCTTGCTTTTTCTCCTTACGCTCTTGTCTTCGCCGCTCCCGTCGACTCATTTCTTCAGCCATATCTCTCACAACGATGTTACAGATATAAGGTTTGTTCCGTATTTATAAGTATGGTTACTAGCATGTACGACTGTATTCGTGTTGACTCGATGGATACAGCCACTATAGAAAGATGCGTAACACGGGCTGAACAGTTGCAGGTTGATGTTTGTTTTCTCTCCACAACATATTCACACAAGACTGATCTTGACACAGTGCACTCGCAGATACAAGATATAGATACTAACATAACACTAAAACTCGGCGCTATCGTAAAAAGAGATAAGGCACAGCCCATGACAAAAGCTGTAAAATCGGCACGAGAGCACGCTGATATGGTAATGGTAGCTGGCGGCAATCTGGTGGTGCAGAGTCATGCCTGCCGTATGCCAGAAGTCGATGTGATTGACACGCCATATGCCGGGAGAAAAGATAGTGGTATGGACCACGTATTAGCACAAACAGCCACAGCCAACAATGTAGCAATAGGTGTCCACTTCAACGACGTGCAATATTCGTATGGAAAGCGCCGCCTTTTCACCCTAACCCATATACGCACATTAGTAGCATTATGTCAGAAATACCAGACACCATATATCTGCTATTCACTGGCCACTTCTCCCTGGGAAATGCATAGTCCGCGTGATATGGCAGCGCTTCTGAACATAACTGGCATGTCAGTCCAAGAGGCCTTACACGCTGTCATAGACTATCCAGAAGCCATTACTGAACGTAGTGAAACAGTCAATCTCCAAGACTTTGTGCGGCCAGGTATCCGGAGGGAATCATCATGAAACTCAATTTGCTTCCGCCAACTATGCGGGAAAAACAACGGTATATCGTAATTCGGATTATCTCCGATGCACCAGTGCCTTATACAGATTTTACAAAAGCCCTTCAAAAATTATGCACACAATTGTTTGGAGAAGTAACCACCGCAACTATGAAATTGTGGGTGATCAAGAACCTCTATGATGCAGAGAATGGGAAGGCTGTGGTAAAAGTCCAGCATGGATATGTGGAAATGCTTCGATTTTGCATTAGCATGGTCAGGCATATAGAAAAGCAGCCGGTCGTGTTAGCAGTAGAAGGTGTTACAGGAACGGTGAAATCTGCTCAAAATAAATATGGCGTGCCACAACAGTCATAAACTATTTTTGCTGTAATTCGCAACCGGTCCAGGAACTGAGCTGTTCTAATGACAGTGCTCCTGTCCGCCGTTCTCCTTGATAAATCCAGGTAGGATAGCTCTGAATGCCTTTCTGTTTACATAGTTGAGGTTGCGGATTATCTCCTTTTGGATCGCACTCTACATAATCAACAGTATTGAATGCTCCCTCAAATCGTTCTTTCTGTTCCTTGCAGTGCGGGCACCAATATGCCCCGTACATCGTTGCATTCTCCGAATCCAGGCATTGTGCAAATGCTGTATATTGACTAGAACCAGTATCAGCAGTAAAAGCACCAGATAAGCCTAAAGTAATGCCGCCACCGAGAACTAAAACAATAGTTAGAACAAGACCTATGGCAGGTAATGAAAGCCTTTTATAAGGTGCTTGTCGTTTCTTTCTAGTATTTGGCCCATGAGCATCAGCTGCATGATGAGACAACGCCTCTTCTGATGCAAATTGCTTGCCGCACGCAGAACATGAGTGTGTTGTCATGGCCAGATATTTGTTGTCACTTTTAAAAAACATATGGATGTGAGGGGAGAGTCAGAGGATACCAACCAAGAAAACCTTTAAAACTCTTGGCACAGCACAGATGGTATTCTCATAGAAAATTTTATGAATGAGGCAACGTCAGTAAAGAATGGATTGGTGGATACTATATGCAATTTGATGTTGGGCAAAGTGGTGGATATGACCGAGCAAAGACAATTTTCTCGCCAGATGGGCGTCTCTATCAGGTAGAATATGCAAGAGAAGCCGTCAGTATTGGCGCGACGACTGTCGGTCTTATTTACAAAAACGGTGTTGTATTAGGTGCCCGACGCACTGTAGAAAAGTTACAAAAAGTGAATCCGGAGAAATTATCGAAAATCGAAACACATGTTGGCATTGCCACGGCCGGTCTCATTTCAGATGGAAGAGTCATCGTTGACTCAGCACGTGTCCAAGGACAGCGCAACATGCTTATGTATGATGAACCGGTGTCCGTTTACAAAATAGCGAAACATATTGCAGATCTCAAACAAGCCTACACACAATATGGTGGTGTACGACCCTATGGTGTAGCGATGTTGGTGGGCGGAGTTAATGACACACCGCATTTATACCAGACAGATCCAGCAGGGATCATGAAAGAATGGAACGCAACTTCTATCGGTCGTGGACAAGATAAAGCAAAAGAAATATTCGAGAGTGAATTCAAAGACAAGATGAAACAAGAAGATGCTATTCAATTGGCTGTGAAAGCTTTATCACAGGCAGAAGAGCAATTAAAACTTGAGGAAATCGAATTAGCAGTTATCTCGGACCAAAAGCCATTCACCCGCATCAGTCCTGAAGAGCTAGAGAAAATGGGTGTAAATGTGTAAGAGATGTTTCTGATCAATGGATTTCCATTGATAGTTCTCTATGAGATATCCGTTTTTACACGTAACTGGTTACATAAATGAGAAGAAGAGAGGAGACATCACCTCCTAAAAGGGTTTAGCCTCCTCTTCACTCTACGATCCATATTGGCGGATCTGTTGTAAGGCCATCTGATCTTCAAGATGCTCCAACTCTCCTTTGAGGGCGATAATCATAGAGAGTAGCAGCGAAGTGGTGGCATCCCGCTCCCCCGTAAGTGAAGATACCTGAGTGTGTTTAATATCGTCAACCAAAGTCTGGAACGAATGCCGGTAGGTAGGCGGCAAGTGATCGGAAGCATGCGCCCATTTTTCTAACTTGGCCACGGACAATGCACTAGTATCAACAATCTGATTCATTTGCATCACCTACCCTAAACTCTCGCCCGGGGTTTATAAATGCCAGGAAAGCGGGTGTTGCCGGTATGCCGCGACTTAGGAAAGATCAACTGCATGATAAGTGCGCCAACGACCGGTACCTTCAGCCCGGATAAGCTGATACTGTTCAAGCGTGTTCAAATAGTTCCGGATAGAGCGTTCAGAGATAGAATCGTTATCTTCAAGTGAGTTATACAACTCCTGATATAACTGTGATGCAGAGATGTTGCCATTTTCTTGGATAATAGATAATAAAAGCTGTTGATATTGATTCAGATCTGGCTGCTCAGTAGTCACAGGGGCTGCGGGAATATCATTCGGAGCAATAGCATCTCGCTGTTCACTTTCTGCTGTAAATGCAGCATGCTTCAACAAGGCAATAGCTTTCCGTGCATCACCAGCAGCTTGATCAGCAATTGAGTCTATGATTGTATTCCCAATTGTCTCACGATATAGACCATGCTTTGCCCGTTCTGTGAGGATATCAGTCAACTGAGAAAATGAATACGGAGAAAATGTTATTGTTGTGGCTGGCTGAAGTCGGCTCTGTACCCGCTCATCATACCGTAGATAGAAGTGCTGGTCATTAGAAATCAGCACCATCGGTATGCTTCTTTGTAAACAGCCATAAATAAGAGAGTCATTGTCAAGCTTATCAGCCTCATCCAACACCACCAGCAGCTGACGCTGTGATAGCGATTGCTCAATCATATCAAACAATTCGTCAAATGCCATGCCTTTCCGATGGACTGAAATTGGCCGCAGCTGTTCTGCTATTGCATATAAGGTTTTAAAAGCCGAGTAGGTTTCCCAGCAATTGACATACACACATTTTATACTATCAGCATAGTCGGAAAATGCATGCAACACGTACCGCGCGGTAGATGTTTTGCCAGTGCCAGTATTTCCTGTTATAATAGCATTTAAGTGCTCCTGTCGCTGGAATACCGTCTGTAAATGCGCACGCAATTCTTCAATTTCCGTATCACGATGTAGTAGTTGATCAGGAAGATACGATGCATGCAAAACTTCCTGACGTTTAATAATAGTAGGAGGCATATATTACATAGGACTAAAGAAGATTTTATAAGTTAAGGCGTGATGGGTTATGGGAGAACCCAATGCACACTTTTCAACAGCGTTATTGGCGTCAATGGGGTATTTGGATTATATTGCTACTA
Organism: Candidatus Nanohaloarchaea archaeon; assembly: GCA_018609855.1. GTDB lineage: Archaea > Nanohalarchaeota > Nanosalinia > Nanosalinales > JAHENU01 > JAHENU01. The sequence continues at coordinate 8,504 of JAHENU010000069.1, forward strand.
TATCTAACGCTACTCCTCTATAATTCATTAGTGCCGGCACCTATAGCAGCGGATCCAAAGACTGCCTGGCAGTATACAGACAAAATAAAGCATATAGGAGCTTATGCTGTATTGACAGGACTTTTGTGGCTACATTTGCGACAACGATCTGTGGATCAACGCACAGCTAGTGCTATCATAGCAATTGCTATCGGTGCCGGGATAGAAACAATGCAGTATGGCCTCCCAACACGCCATGCCACTAT
>JAHENU010000070.1 GCA_018609855.1 Candidatus Nanohaloarchaea archaeon
ACGTTATTTGTGTCCTGCCTACTGGCATAGGAAAAACACCTATAGCTGCATTAACGGCGGCTGAACGACTCAAACATCAGCCACAAAGCCGCATTCTAGTACTAGCACCAACGCGTCCGTTAGCGGAACAGCATGTACAGACATTACAACAAATGCTATCAATTCCAGCTGAACAGCAAACAGTCATGACTGGCAAAACATCACCTGAACAGCGGCATAAGGACTGGCACGATTATACAGTCATCTGTGCCACGCCGCAAGTCGTGCAAAACGATGTGATTACCGGAGCCGTTCCATTAGACACTATTTCACTCATCGTATTCGATGAATGCCATCGGGCGGTAAAAGACTATCCATATGCATATATTGCCACACAGTATCTGCAGCAGAACCCGCACCATCGCACATTAGGATTAACTGCCTCACCGGGGGGAGAAGTGGAAAAAATTGAGGAGGTGGGAAGGAATCTGTCTGCTGACAGGTTTGAAATTAGGACAGAACAAGATCCAGATGTGAAACCATATATACAGCAATCCCATATACACTGGGAAAAGATATCCTTACCAAATCATTTTGCCAAACTCCAGGGGTACCTCAACGACGTATATAAGGAGCGATTACATCATCTCAAGAAACTAGGGTTGATAAAGAGCGTCAATATCGGCAAAAAGGAACTATTGAAAATTCGTGGATGGCTTGGCTCAAAATTACAGGAGGAAAACGAACAGCGGTATATGTTAGGCATGTCTATCCTTGCGAGCGCTCTCAAAGCTCACCACGCATTAGAGCTGTTGGAAACGCAAGGCATTCATCCGCTCTACCAGTATATTCATAAGTTGAAACAAGACTCGTCCAAAGCGGCACAAACATTACTCAACCATGAGACATTTGATCACGCCGTTGCCGTGTGTGAGTGGATGTACAATAATGATATGGAGCATCCCAAGTTAGAAAGACTACATGAGGTTGTTACAGAAAAAGGCAAAGACACATCTATCATGATATTTACACAATATAGAAGTACCGTCGATGTTATTTTCAATGCGCTGTCAGGGATTGATGGAATCTCTCCAGTCACCTTTAAAGGACAGAAGGAAGGCTTTACGCAGAAAAAACAGGAAGAAATTATTGAGCAGTTTAGAAACAATGAATACAATGTACTGATTTCTACTAGTGTCGGAGAAGAAGGTCTTGACATTCCAGCAGTAGATACAGTCATTTTCTATGAACCGGTCCCGTCAGAAATTCGGGCCATTCAACGGCGGGGCAGAACAGCACGGCAGGCGGAAGGGGAAATTATCATTTTCATGGCGAAAAACACCCGTGACCAATATTACTATTGGAGCGCATATCATAAGGAAAAACGAATGAAACGAACGCTGCAATCACTCCAAAGCGAAGCCGCTCCTTCGCACGAGAAAACTGAGAATCAAGCTACGGGGGAAGGACAAAAAAATCTAATTTCGTTCGCTAACGACGAGAGGATTCAAATATATGTGGACGATCGAGAACGCGAGCTGGCCAAACCACTCTCAGATATGATTACAGTGCATATGACACGACTCAACGTAGCCGATTTCCTTGTTTCAGATGCAGTCGCCGTGGAACGAAAAACAGCAGGCGATTTTGTTTCCTCGATTATAGATAATCGATTATTCGAGCAGCTAAATGAGCTAAAACGCAATTTTGAACGCCCTGTTCTCCTTATAGAAGGGTCTGGATTTTTCCAGCGGGACATTCATCCAAACGCATTATACGGCGCGCTGGCTGCCATAGCCTTAGATTATCAGCTTCCACTACTCTGGACAGCAAATCAAAATGAAACCTCACAAGTACTGGTAACTCTCGCAAAGCGAGAACAGGAAGATAAAGAACGATCTATTAGCCTTCGAGGGGAGAAAATGCCACAGAACACACAGGAATTGCAAAAGTATCTGGTAGCTGGCATCCCATTTGTGGATAATACGTTGTCAGAACGACTGTTAGAACATCTGGGAAGTGTGAAAAATGTATTTTCAGCAGAAGAAACCGATTTGCAATCGGTGAAAGGCATCGGGGAGAAAAAAGCAAGAGAAATATATAAAATACTAAATCAGTCTTATACAGAGAGTGAAACATGAGGTGAGTCACTATACCCGCTCTCATAATTGGAATCGATCCGGGCACAACAGCTGCAATCGCAATCATAGATTTAAGCGGTAATGTGCTCTCTATCGAAAGTCACAAGGAATTTTCTAAAAATAGTATGATAGCGCACATTTCGCAATACGGGAAACCAGTAATCTGTGGAGCGGATGTCACTCCAACACCAGCCAGTGTCGCTGATATTGCCACCACTTTTGGGGCACACCTGCATTCCCTGGAATCAACACTCACTAAAGAGCGAAAGCAGGATTTGACTGCTGCTTACGACAATGGGATAAATTCACACGAACGCGATGCACTCTGTGCCGCCATAATCGCCTATCGTTCTCTTAAACCTCTGTACACAAAAATCTGTGAGCGGGTTGATTCTTGTATTGCTCAGGCATCGAAGGAGCAAAAAGAATCCGTTCTCTCACAGGTACTATATACAGATTGCAATATAGATGAAGCTATGCAACGTCTATTTGATCAAGATACGGAAGAATCAGAAACCGATAACACACCATCACAAAAAACAGAAGCTGCACAAGAAAACACAACCGCTGACAATCATGAGCAATTACGACAGACTATAACGCAACAAAACGCACGGATTGCACATCTACAGGAGTATGTCACTATGTTAAAAGATCAGTTAGCCACGGAACGAAAAAAAACACAGGGAAATGCGCCAGATATATCACAATACAAAAAGGAAATAGATACGTTACGGAAAACAATAGCAGAGAAAGAAAAGCGCATTGCCCAGCAGCAGGACGCATTGGAACTAATAGAACGGGGATGGCTTCTTGTGAAAAAAATATCAAGAGCGGAGGAATTAAAAACGACTAACAATGCGATTGTGTGTGTAAACGGTAAACTTCCAACCCAGCATATTAGTTCCGCTGTCCAGCATATTATTACTGATGCTCAGATAGACGCTATACCAACTACTTCACTGAAGACACTTCAGTATCAGGATTTAGGAAATTATATTTTAATATCACCGGATACGCGAACACCGCTGATGACGCAAAGTGCTACCAGATTTACACAATGGCTCCATAAGTATAAGAGTCAACGACAAACGGATAGTGAGGTGCCGTATGGCACTGTCAACCAATAATCTCACAGCTTTGAAAGAAACTTTACGGTTTTTCAGTATATTTGCCGTACTGTCACTATCACTACATATTGTTGTATGGCTAAACATTAACACAATGGGAGCACAACAATTGCTTGCCAGCGCAGTAGCAGCTTTCTTGCAATTAGGTGGTATTAGCGCACAAGCAGAGGGAATAAACATAGTAATAGCGCAGCTTGGCATAGTGCAAATTATTCGTGACTGCCTTGGCTGGAAAGCCATGTTGGCCTTTACGGCTTTAATCGTCGCCACACAAAGACGATCGGGGATCACAAAGATAAAAGGAATCAGTACAGGCGTTTTTGCTATAATCATATTGAATATCATCCGCCTTGTCTCCACCATTCTTATTGTAATGTTCCTTGGCCTTCAATTTGATTTTGTGCATTCAGTGCTTTGGCAGTGGTCACTCACAATCAGTGTGTTGGGGATTTGGGCACTCTGGCTATTCTATACTAAAGGGTAAACAAAGCTTTTTTATGCACACCACTCGCTCTATTATCTATGAGTTCGTTAACTGAGCACGAAACTAAGCAACTGTTGCAACAATACAACATTCCTGTGGCGCGAGGAAAAGAAGCGACTTCTGAGAAAGAAGCCGTATCCGTCGCCCAAAAATGTGGTTTCCCGGTCATGCTGAAAGCCAGTTCTTCGAAAATCCAACATAAATCGGATATCAATGCTTTGGCAGAAGCACGGACAAAAGACGAAGTCTCACAATATTACCACGCCATCATTCGCAACGCCAAAACAGTGACTCACGACATTGCTGGTGTATTGGTGGAGAAGAAAACAGAAGGTGTAAAATTAATTATTGGAGTCAATAATGACCCACAATTCGGACATATGCTTAT
>JAHENU010000071.1 GCA_018609855.1 Candidatus Nanohaloarchaea archaeon
GAGCGCAATCCCAACAAAGACCTGACTGTAACCGAGTGGCAGTTGTATACAGCGATGGTTAATCGGGAGATAAAGAAAAACAAAGGCTTGAGAACTCGTGGCAATATGACGAAAGAAAAGTTAAATAATTTCGTTGAGGAAAGAGTTAACAATGGCAGATGAAGATTTCCACAGAGATATATCGAGAGAGCTGGGCAACTTCAGCGGGCATCTGGGGCGGATTGACGAACGTCTCGAAAAGATTGAGAACCACCTTGCCGACCAGAACAAGCGTATTGACAAGATGGAAAAATGGAAGGCGTCGATTAGAGCCAAGGTTGCCGTTGTTTCAAGTGCTGTCGCCACAGCCGCAACAATAGCGGTGGCATTTATTAAGAGCAAGTTTTAATGGCACAAGTATCCACAAGCATACAATCAATCAGGCAGGGAATTAGTGCCTCACCGTATGTGACGGGGGAAGCACAATATCATGCGGGAATTGCGATTGACCCGCAGTTGGCAATAGACACGTCCGCCACTATCAACGGACCCTCGATGCAAATACGCCCCACCCCCGTGGAGCGTGTTGATACGAGTGAGAACCTAAACGCAAAGCCGATATTTATTGCGGGAAACCCCTCACACCCCGATGAGGTAATTATTGTCGGACTTGAGAACGGCAAGTTTGTGGCGTTTGATGAGGAAATGAACCAGCAAACGAGCGGATTTCCGAAAGACCCCTCGGGGGTCAGCAGCTTACAAGGAATGGCGTACTACAACAACTTTTATTACTTTATCGGTAACAATGATGTGGAAAAATACGGGCCAATGGACGGCTCGCCCTCGACATCCTCTTTCTGGTCAAGCCAATTCGCAACGCCCAAGATAGAAGCACCGACTGTCGGAGGGGTCGTGTCAGGACAGAACATTCCTTCGCAGACACCCTTTTTCCACGCCGCCAACAACAAACTATACTTTCCCAGTTTCAGAAACGGTAATGGTTATATAAACTATATACGCACCAAAAAAGGAACTGCCAATGGAGACACGAACGATGACAGCGGACAGGGGGCAGATGACCAACTAGGCACCTTGAAACTGCCGGGACTTGTGCCCGTAGCAATATCCAACTGGGGAGATGACATTGCTATTCTCGTGTGGCAGGCGTTCGGAAACTCGACACGGAAAGGGATTACCAATCAGGCATATATGGTGCTGTGGGACACAGTATCCCAAAACCCTTATCGGTATGTGCCGCTCGGTGAGCCGTATGCGACAGCAATTGTAAATAACGGTGGAAATCTCATTGTGTTTGCGGGAACGAGCGAGGGGGCAACCCGCGTGCAACGCTATCTCGGCAACTTCCGTATGGAAACACTCGCCACAGTAGAGGCAGAGCCACCGATGCCGGGGGCTGCTACTTTTATCGGAGACCGGCTGTACTGGGCGGGGCGTTCGCTTTATCCCGAAAACAAACCTTGTGTATGGGCGTTGAATTATCTGCACCCCGAGTCAGGCGAGGGAGCGTTACACAATGTAGCGGTAGCAGACGGCGACAGCAATGAGGAGGGCGACCGTGTATATTGCATTTATCCGAAACCCAAAAACGACTTTAACAACACCCAACTGATACTCGGCTCTTATACGGACAACCTTTCACCGAGATTGGATACCACGACCGGCACTTCACTCAACAGAGCGGTGTGGCGGAGCAAAGTCATATTCTCTCATAATAATTTTCAGATAGACAAAATTGAGTTCAACCTCGGAGCGGATGTGGATGCCAACACCACAATAGAAGTGCGAGTTCATGCGGATGATGGACAAAATGAGACACTTATTGGTACAATTGATAACACGAGTAATAGCGTGCATGATGGAAGGAAGGTACGCCTGTTTCCATCATTGGAAGCCGACAGCAATTTCTTTCTGGAGTTTATTTGGACGGGAAGTTCCATGGTACCGATAAATCTGCCGATACAAATAGTGTTTACACAATACGATGCCTAAAGAAATGGAACAACAACAGGAGGTTCTCGAAGACCCACTCCAACGAAAAGAGGACGAAAGTGATGAGGTTAATGTTGGTGAAATACGCTCCCAAAAAGAAAGAGGATACAGGGGTGCTGACATGGTGGCAACCGTCGCCCGCCTTACGGGAACAGAACCACAGGACGCAGAGGAATATCAGGCACCGTTTATGATAGCCAATCGGGACTATGAATTAGTAGGCGTAAAGGAGTTCCACGACAGTGCTGCTGGCTCGGATGGAGATGTGGAAGTAAACAAGAATGAGGATGGTGGTACAACGCAAACGGGCACAACAATTGTTACGATAGACACCACAAAATCAAAGAATACCGTACACGACTACAAGGATAGTTTATCCAATACAATAATCCCCGAAGGAACAACACTCGGACTACAGCCAAAAGATTTCAACAGCCCACCGAGCGGTCTTGAAGGCATGTCAGTAATGTTCCTCTTACGAGCTTTATAATATGGCAAATGGAAACAACAATCGGAAAGGGTCAACTGCAAGAAAAGGTACTTTTCCTGTTGTTCGTGTTGGACCAGAAGGAGAAAGGTTGCCACAACCTACTGTACCCCTTGGTGGAGGTGATGGTCAGGAAGAAACAGGACAGAACCAACAGGAACCCGACCAGCAGCAGACAGACCAAGAAGCTCCAAGCTCCATACAGGACTTGCAGAGCCGATTTTCGGGCATACAAGAGGAGTTTCAGAATGTCCAGCAACAGGCACAAGATGTCCTCAACCAACAGGACGAGGTTTCAGGTGACGAGGTGGCAGAAGCGGTTGGTAAAGACCAGCAAGACGATGTGGGCAAAGAGCCAACCCCACAAGTACCCGACGATGAGACACAGGCGGAAGCGGAAGCGGCACAGGAGGAGTTTGAAGGAGAACAGGACAGGATACAGCAATTGCAACAACAAATAGACGAATTGCAGCAACAGCAGCAGGAGCAGGAATCCAGCGTTATACAGGAACAAATACAGCGTGCGAGAGACCGCATAAACCAAATACGCAACAGAGATACTCAATCACAAGAGGAGAAGTTTCGTGAAGAATTAGAAGCGGAGCGTGAGCGTCTCGGTGCGGACGTTGAACTAATGCGTAGCACAGTGGATAGAATACGCTCTCTTAATAATCGCGTTGCAAATATAAAGGCAGAAAAGCAAGAAGCCCTTGAAAAAGCGGAGCGTGCGGGTGTTGTGAGAAATATCGTAGACGCAGAGCGTCAGGAATTTACAGAGGCGTTCAACCAGCGAATTAACCGCGTAAACGCTCAACTATCGGCACAGAACGCCACCCTTCGCCTTTTGAGGGGACAGGATGAGTTAGCCCGCTCGCAGGCGCAGAAAATGACAAACTTTATGGTTGCCGACCAAGAGAACGAACTGAAAGAATTGCAACGCATACAAGATCAGGAGGACATTATAAGTGGTCTTGAGGAAGAGGAGGTACAAAACCTGCAAGACCAAATTGATCAGAAGCAAAACAAAGTAGATAGGATAAGTCAGGAACAGCAAAATATTTTTGATCTTATTTCCCAAAACCCGCAAGCCGCCAAACAATCGGGGCTTACTGACAGGTTTGGCGACTCCGACCTCACGCTGGAGGAGGCACGGGAGATGATTAGTCCAGAGTTGGC
>JAHENU010000072.1 GCA_018609855.1 Candidatus Nanohaloarchaea archaeon
AAGCGATTGATAAGGAATTACGCACAGATTGCTTTGTCTACCGATACCGTATCCATGATGATTTTGGCGAGCCAAAAAATCCTTTCCTTATCGCCTCATTCTGGCTTATTGATACATTATATGCGATCGGTAAAGAACAAAAAGCGCGACAGTTATTTAACCAAGTATTGGCCCATACAAATCACGTTGGTCTCTTGTCAGAAGACTATGACATTACAGCGCATGAATTAATTGGCAACTTTCCACAAACGTATTCTCATGTGGCAGTCATCAACACAGCCTTGTTATTAAGCAATGCAGATACCTCACGAAGACCTGTCTGTATGCCATCATTGGAGGATCACTAATGCACACGGCAATTAGAGATATCGGGCGACATACGCTAACTTCACCGTCACCGAACAAGATAAAAAAACACAATGAGTTTGTAGCCAAAAACGCACATAACATTATTTTATGACTGTCAAGAGAGGGTTAGCCAAACACACGCTCTCTTACTTGCTTCGCCATAGCAACGGGATTATCACGTTGCCAAATATTACGCCCTATAGCCAATCCACTGGCACCGGCAGCCATTACCGTATCTACATCTTCTAAAAGCTCCGCCTCTGCTGTCTTGGTGCCACCGGAAATTACAATATGGGTTTTACCAGCACACTGCACCGCCCATTCAAGATCAGCCTGTGTCCCAGCTAATTTAATTTTCGCAATATCAGCGCCAATTTCTAAACCAACACGAGCTGCATATGCCATTAGTTGAGGGGCACCAACACTCTCTACTGAAGCACCTCGTGGATAGATCCAAGCAATGACAGGCAAATCATGTTCATGTGCTTCCCATTGAATATCGGCAAATTCAGATAACATGGTGTGTTCATGCTGACTGCCAATGTACACGGTGTACCCGACAGCAGCTGCCCCTAGTTCCACGGCATCTTCAACATCACAGAGCTGTTGCGAAATAGGTTCTCCATCACATAAAGTGGTTTTGCCATTTAATTTGACGATCAGTGGAACTTCTGCTTTCCGAACCTCACGGTTGTATTGCTCTGCATTGCCTTTTTGAAAAATGACACCATTAAATTGTCCTTCTTGTGCAATGTGGATAATGTGCTCAGGCCGCGCATTTGTCCAATTAAAATCACGTGGGCCATGTTCGAGCCCTTGATCATAGGCAAGAAATAATGCCTTTCCATGCTGCATCAGTTTGTTGGCATATGTGACCATATCACATCCACACAATACTCAGTTAAAAAGTTACTTGTTCTGTTGAATAGCGTGTTTGATTTCCTCACGCTGCTGTTGTTCTTGTGTATTCCGTCCTTGAAATGGTAGTATGCTACGTTGTCGGGCGCTATTACACTCATAGGGTGTACAAATATTTAAGTGCTCCAGTGCATCCAGGTAGCTAATTACAGTAGTAACAAAAGTGGCATGACTCCATGTTAAAGGAGAAACAGATAAAGGCGACCCATCATATGGATCCAATTGTTCTGACATCACCCCAGACTCCATAGTATGCCTGACAGCCCACTCTAATAAATCTACAGCAGGTTCGAGATCTGTATACGACTGAGCCCGAGCAATATGGTATTGGGCTAACCACAGTGTGGTTATGAACCATGGGTTGCCAGGAACATCGTCAGTAACACGGTGGTACTCATCGCCTTCATAGCGAGCCATACCTGCAATAGGCGTATCACACCATAACGTTTTTGTAATGCGATTCATAGTGCGTTCTACACGCCAGTCATCCGGAGACAGCACCTGGAATTTAAATAGGCCAAATCCGCTGCTCACATCAATAGTGCGGTCATATTGTCGTTCGCCTTCTCTATCATAATACATGCACTTGACAAAGGCTTCTCTTTCTTCATCGTATAAGTATGCAATCATGGCTTCTTTAATTTCCTCCGCAGTTCGTTCATACTTTTTTGCCTCTGTCTCATTGCCGAAAATGTAGGCAAACTGTCTGGCCGCCCACAAACCACCGTACACGGTGCAGCAGGTAAAGGTATGGATACCTAATTTTTCTTCCCAGAGATCATATGTTTCATCTGGCAATCCAGTAGCGGTGTCACGATATCGGGTCATGAATTCAGCCGCAGGGCGGATAAGGGTATCATACAACTCTTCAATAAACGCATCATCCTTGTATTCCTGATACCAATTCCACAATGCATGCAGCACCAATGCGGTCTCATCTTCTTGAATAGGCAACTGAAGTCTGCTATGTTTTAACCAGGAATGCCACGAACTACCGAGCGATCGATCAGGCCGATATTTATGCAGTAAGAAGCCTTCATCTGTAATAACATCAGCACAAAATTGGAAAAATTGCTTAGTCATCTCCTTATAACCACATTTATCTAATGAGCGTGCCACCAGTGCGCCATCACGAGGCCACATGTAGCTATACGTATCTCGTTTGAAATGAAACGTGTCAGTATCATTGGCTGCGAGAATAGCGCCACGATTATCTGTTTGGGTCTGTATTATCAATAATGACCGACGGAAGAGATCCACTATTTTATGATTCAATCCCATAAAGTCACACTCTTGCCGATGACACCAGTTCCACCAATGCAACTCTGTCTCCTGAATAAGCTTGTCAGGATGTCGCCGCATCACCATATCGTTCAGTTCACACACTGAATTGTAGTTCTTACCGACTGCAATCCAATAATATATAGTATGGCTTTCCCCTGGAGCTAATTGAACTGTGAAGCCAATAGTTGAATCCACAGAGCCGTGTTCTATTGGGTGATTGCTTAACTCGCCATCGATAGCATCGGCATGTGTTCCTATCTTCCCGCCAACATCTGCTTCGCCAGTCGCAAAGTCATCAAACTGCTCATCACCATTCGATCCATTGATAAGGAAATACCGTTTGCCTTTATATGTGACAATAGAATGATTTTGCGGCTGGTAATAAACTGTATCACCTACATTGCTTTCGAATATGTCGAAATGTTGATTCACAAACAACTTGCACTCTCGAGCCTCGTCATGCGTATTGGTGATACATATTCGACGGAGAATGATATCATTATGCGGATGCACACATTCGTTCACAGTCACCGCTAATTGCAATCGTGCATTCTGCGCATGCACCTTGCTCACCAATGTATCCTTTTCATATCCTACAGTACCTTCCCAGTCACTGTCGTGCAGAATCCAGCTTAACTCCCCCTCTACCCAAATGCCTGTTTTATGAGCGTGACCAATCACATGATTTTCCTGACCAACATAAGGATAGTACAAATCCCGAATGCTGTTAAAATGGTCAAGACTGACCAACAGGTTACCATTTCCGAGAGCGAGTGTCCTTGTCATTTTCTCATCATTGAAGCGGCGTAGAGCGCTGTAACGCATGAAGCTGCTCTATCCGCTGTCGTACAGCATCAGCTGCCTGAATTTTACCACGACATGCTGTTAATTGCTCAGCCAGTGGCACGTCGCCAAAAACATTTTGAATCCAAGCACCAAAGTCATTCTGATCGCGATTCGCATGTGCATGAAAAGTCTTACGGTCCATATTACGGAGATGCTGTTCCAAATCTTGCAGCGTGTACAGAGCATGGCCATCTTGTGTAAAGAACGCCTGATCATCATCTACATGACCAAGCAACGTATCCGTCACGCGTGCGCATGTAGCTGCAAGCGTATCACGAGCTTCGGCTGGTGTGTCGGTTTGTCGTAATTCTTCTGCCAACTGCTGGTGGCCAAAAACATCATCCACCCATTGTGCAAAGTCATTTTGTTCATTTGTGACATGGTGAGCAAAAGTGGTTGCGTCCACATCGTCAAGCAACTCTTCTAATTCACGTACCGTCTGCACAGCAACACCATTCACGCACTGAAATGCTTGGCTAGCTGGTGCGGTTGTGAGGACGTTCAGGTCTGTTGTATCCATTTTCTATTTCACCTCCATTCTGTGGCGCCGCCGATGGCGGCTGTTGCGCATTTATATGCGGTTCAGTCCGTTGAACACGATACTCAAGATCTTTGAGCGCATTCATAAATGAAATAAATGCATCATACGGGCTTTCATAGGCATTGAAGTGCTTATGAATATCACCATCAGCGAACCATTTAGTGCACATGTAGTAAAAATGATCTGACGTTTGCAATCGACGCCATGCCTCGATGAGCCCTGAATCACCTATTTGCATTACACGTGGCTTTAATTGAAATAGTTTCTGTAAGGCAATTTGTTGCATATTATTTTCTTGCCAGGCAGACAAATCTCGTTCAGCATCTGCCCAGCTAATAAAATCTGGAACGGAGATGGCATCACGGGCAGAATAGCGTTGTATGGCTTCACGTGGCCAGACGAAATCTATATCCTCTTGTTGGAGTAGCTCAGCCGGCAGCTGCTGTAAGAAAGAGAAAATGCCTGATTCCTGCCACTGATGTTCACCTAATGTTTCATAGTCCATCGCAAGATTTACGACCTCGCCATTGCCATTGACTGATTGGATCCAGTGAGCGAATTTATCTGCTGTAAGAGGCCATTCGGACCATTCCGAATCATGAAAACGGAATGCAATATCATCTGAGAGTTGATAGTTTTTGAGAAGCAAACGCAATGCATTGTCTGGATGCCGATAAACAAAGTTTGGAGATCGCCAGTCCAAAATACGGTGCGCTCCTTCTGTGTATGCTGCTGAATATCCCAATTCATGCACCCAGCGACCAATATCATTATTATAAGCAGCTTCCGTGTTGGAAAAGACCTGCGGCCGTGCGCCAAACATGTCCTTAAGAACGGCTTCCTGAAATCCAACCTGGTTCGTAAATTCTTCCTTGTCCTGTAAAAATGACAATGAGTGATAATAAGGCTCACCTAAGAACGTAACCTGGTTTGTAGCGGCAAGTTGCTGGAATGATTCTAAGACATCAGGCGCCCACTGCTGTAATTGTTCGATAAAGACACCTGTAAGAGAGTAGCTGATCTTGAGTTCAGGATATGCATCAAGCAGCTCTAAGAGTGTATGGTTCGCCGGTCGGTAACACTTATCTGCGACTTTTTTGAGCATAGCCTCGTTGCTCAGCGTATTCTGCCATAAGGGGACAGAGTGATCAATCGGTGCGGTGAAGTAGTCAGGATCTTGGCCAATCTGAAAAACAGAGTAGCGCTTCAATCGGTAGGGTTGATGCACCTTAAAATACAAAGATACTGAAACCATTAGACAGCACCTCCTACTTCCGTATAGAGCTGCACGCAGTTTTGTGCTGCACGATCCCACGTAATATGTTGCAATTCTGTGTTACTGTGTTGCACTAATTCTTGGTTTAGTTCTTCATAGTCAAGTAAAGCAATGATTTTGTTTGTCATTTCATCAATATCCCAAAAATCTGCCTTTAAAGCGTGATTCAAAACCTCTCCTACACCCGATTGTTTTGAAACTAATGCAGGGGTGCCGTTCTGAATTGATTCAAGCGCGGTAATGCCGAATGGCTCTGAAACAGATGGCATAACATACAAATGTGCGATGGCGTATGCTTGTTGCAACGTTTCGC
>JAHENU010000073.1 GCA_018609855.1 Candidatus Nanohaloarchaea archaeon
AGAACGTACAACAAAGTATACAGGAATTGGAGACAGTAATGAACTCTATTGAAGAACTTGGTAACACCGGTGAACAAGAAAATCTTTTTCCACTTGGCGGCGGCTTTTTTGCAAAAGGCATGGTTGCTGATGCCGATCAAGTGCTAGTTAATGTTGGCGCGCAAACGTATGTGATGCGGCCTTTGTCAGAAGCCCGTGATCATGCAGAACAGCGGAAACAAGACTTAGAGAAGATGCTAGAAGAAATTGAATCACAACTTCAGGATTACTCTGAACGGATCAACCAGATAGTGAATAAAGTTAATGCACTCCAAAGGGGTCAGTAATATGTTTGACAGCATACGATCTGTCTTTACCAATTTCTCAGATTCAGTGAAACAAATTCAGGAAACTCAGCTCAGTGAGAAACAGCTTATAGAGCCACTAGAGAATTTAGAGATGCATCTGCTACAACACAATGTCGCTGTTGAAGTAACTGATTATATTATCGAAACACTGCGTAAGGAATTAGCTGGAATACAAATCGAACGATCACAACGGGAACAGTACATTACAAACACTATTTACGATACCATCTATGATTTGCTACAAGAAGCCAGTTGCGATACAACAGAACTATTGAATAGATGGAAACAATACAATCCGGCTTTGCTCCTTTTTGTTGGTGCGAATGGGGCTGGAAAAACCACCGCCATTGCAAAAACCGCCAAATTTTTACAAGGTGCTGATGTGGTTCTAGCAGCCGGAGATACATTTCGTGACGCTTCAATAGAACAACTGCAAAAACACGCGGATCACTTACAAGTAAAATGCATAAGTCAGGAATACGGGAGCGATGCAGCAGCAGTCATTTATGATGCGAAAGAACATGGAGAGAAATATAGAGCCGATTTTGTGTTAGCGGATACAGCGGGGCGTGCCCACACCAACACAAATTTGATGGAGGAATTACGAAAGATTTGTCGCGTTACTGAACCGAATGGTATCATATTAGTGGTAGACGCCACAATCGGAAATGATGTGATAGAGCAGATAAAACAATATGAACCACTCAGTTTAGATGGTGTCATTGTAACCAAAACTGATGCTGATACCCGTGGCGGCACGATACTCACAATAGCAACTAAGGCACCTGCGCCGATAATATTTCTTGGCACTGGACAATCCTATGAAGATTTGACTGCATTTGAGCCTGAATCAGTAACAAAACAACTTTTGGCAAAAGAATAATTAATCAAGGTTCCGTTTGATTCGATCCAACGCTTCGTTCAATTCCTGTAATCGTTCTCGAATTGGTTCAAGGGACGTATCATTAACGCGGTCCTGAGAGGACGGAGATTGGTTGTGGTCCTGCACTAACCGTTGCTGCCGCTGAATTAATTCTTCAAAGACTCGTTTGACATGCACAATATCTTGTGCAAATTCAGTCTTCAATTCTTTCATAATCGCCTGTTTCAATTCTTCTTTTTCTTGCTCGTTCATTGTTATCACTCATTAGTGTTAAATTTATACTACTAAAGAGGGAGAAAATATAAATAACTATTGATAAGTGGTAAATTAAAGCTAAGAATCCTGAATAGGAAAGAGATACTATGGATGATACACAAAATGAGTGTGGGTTCTGCCAATTATTGCAGAACAAAAACCAATTATTTGTCATAGGCGAAAACGCAGGAGCCATTGCTTTTCTTGACATTAATCCTCGAAGTTATGGTCACACACTGGTGATGCCAAAACAACATATCTCGCAGTTATCAGATCTTTCAGACACGCATGCCACGATGCAATTAATTAGCGCTGTTTCGGAACGAGCCTATGAAAAACTCAATGCGCAAGGTGTGTCTGTTATTTTAAATGAAGGAGCAGCTGCTGGAGCTCGTATCCCACACCTTGCTTTTCAATTATTTCCAAGATATGCAGAAGAATCAATTCAAAATGCACCCGCCGGTGCTGTTTTTCAACCTATAGAGATTGATGAAACAGAGCTGTCATCTGTATGGAAAAAACTTCGTCTTGATACTGCATTTCTGGACCAACAGAATGAAACTGTCGATTCAGATACCTCGGATGAGAGTGCTGATTCTAATATAGTTCATGAAACAGAACATCAGGAAGCACCAGATACAAATACTAATACACGACAAAGAAAAAAGACCGTTCGCTTTCGTTAACCATAAACCATTTAACACTAGAATCAAAACCTTGGTTATGGACATCACATACCTCGGCCAATCCGGATTTCAAATCGACAATCTCGTTATAGATCCGTTTATGGAAGACAATCCGCTCTGTAATATTGATCCACATACCATTACGTGCGATATTATTTGTATTACTCATGATCATCATGACCATATCGCTGATGTTATGAGCATAGCACAGCAGAATAATACCACGGTGGTAGCAATCTATGAGGTAGCTAATCATTTGGCTGACAAAGGCCTCTCAACTATCGGCATGAATATTGGCGGTACTATTACGCTAGGCCAATGGAAGATTCACATGGTTGAAGCCAAACATTCATGTGAATTGGGCCATCCTGCCGGCTTTGTGCTCACTCATACGGAGGAGAACAAAACCATCTATCATGCTGGTGATACTGCATTATTCTCTGACATGCAATTAATTGGCGGGCGCGGCATCGATGTCTATATGGTCCCTATCGGCGATCGTTTTACCATGGGCATTGAGGATGCGGCAACGTCTGTGCAATACGTCAGGCCTAACAAAGCTATTCCTATGCACTATAACACCTTTCCGCCTATCAAACAAGACCCTGACCAGTTTAAGGCCCAAGTGCCTGTAGCAGAGATCATGGACGTCGGGGAGACGCTGACGGTATGAAGATGTTATGGAAATGCAATGGCATCCCAATGATCAGTACGATGGAACGATTCTCCATGCGAGTGATAATGGGCCGGCATTTCTGACTGAACGCAGCCATCTCTTGCATAGAGAAGTGTTAATTGCTGTGACACACCATCTCTGTGGTCGAGTGGATGCTCTCCTTCGTAGGCGATTCGTCGTACATCGTCACTATTTTCATAATGATACACTGAGAACATGCCGTAATCAGTGAAACCGTCTGTTACAGTGGTGTGGTAGGAAAGACCGTTATTCATTCCAATAACTTCGTCTCCAAGGCCGACAGGACGTCCTAATGCATCCCCTAGTTGCTCTAAAAACTCCGTTGGGTTGTTATCCAACATGGTTCTGTCCATATTGCTCATTGTGCACCACCTCATTTCTTTTTCATAATTGATTCTCTCCTGATTGTCGCACCCATCTAATAGCAACATAAGTCTTAAAACTATCGGAAAGTGAAACTACTATATAATGACAATATAATAACGGAACAGACAGGATTAGAAGACACCAAACTTTTAATACCCTTTACCCGAGAGCAATGGCATGCAGTGCGAATGTGGAAACCGGGCCGTCCTCTATCGGCCGTATGAAGGCAGAGCCTTGTGCCAGAAACACTTTCTCAAAAGCTTTGAAAAGAAAGTGCGTGAAAACATACGCAAATATAATCTAATTGAACATAATGACACTCTAGCAATAGGTTTGTCTGGCGGGAAGGATTCTGGTGCATTGTTGCACGTCATTAACAAATACTATGGCAATCGACCTGATCTAGACATCTTTGCCATTCTTATTGACGAAGGTATCCACGGATACCGAGATAACAGCATAGAGGATGCAAAAGCCCAGTGTGAAGCTGTAAATGTTCCGCTGCACATCTATTCATATAACGACCAGAATGAAATCACCATGGACCAAATTATGCAAGAAGGCCGTAATGAAGGATTGAGCGCCTGCCATTTCTGCGGCGTGTTTCGAAGAGATTTGTTAAACAAATTCACACGGGAATTAGGCGCGACAAAAATAGCTGTTGGCCACAATTTAGACGATGAAGTACAGGCCATTCTTATGAATTATCTGAAAGGGGATTTATCTAAATTAGCCCGCCTTGGATTTAAGTCAGATAACACTGTGTCTGCAAGCTTTGTGCCACGGATTAAACCATTCCGCAGCATCCCAGAGCGTGAGGTCGGCCTCTACGCTGTATTAAATAACGTGGGAGCTGATTTTGAAGAATGCCCGTATGCCGCAGATGC
This sequence comes from Candidatus Nanohaloarchaea archaeon, assembly GCA_018609855.1. GTDB lineage: Archaea > Nanohalarchaeota > Nanosalinia > Nanosalinales > JAHENU01 > JAHENU01. Next base: position 4,122 of record JAHENU010000073.1, read on the forward strand.
GTTCCGTTTTGAAATAAGAGACTTCCTCAATGAGATGGAAGATAAACATCCAACGACAAAGCATTCGCTGTTAAGCATGTTTGGAAAGTTACAGCCATTTATAGAAGAGGCGTATGCTGCTGAAGAGACAGACAGACCGGCGTTACAGAACTGTAACCAGTGCGGCGAGCCCTGCACGGGCGAAGTATGTCGACGCTGCGAACTACTGCTTCGTGTTAAGAATCAACAGGTGCAGGAACACACCTCAGCGGATTAGAAACCCATTGCTGATATAGCATAGGAAGTAGCCGGTTGGTCACCACTCTGATCAATCTCTGCCGCTGGCTCGATAGTATCGATATAATTCAAGACCTCTTTCGTTTCATCCAAATATGGCC
>JAHENU010000074.1 GCA_018609855.1 Candidatus Nanohaloarchaea archaeon
GAGACGGCTGTGCCTTCTTGCCCTGATAAGGTGTATGATGGCCGCGCCACGGATGGAATCCAATTCTCATGCGGTATTTTCAATTCTCTTGTGTCTTCAATTGACACGACCTTGTCTTGTGGCAGCATAAAGGTAATGAAACTATTCAAAAAGCTGGTCTTACCGGTATCGACCCCACCCACTACTAAAATGTTCTTCCGATACTGCAATGCCAGCCATAAATAGGCCAAAATATTGGCGTCGCAGGTATATAAGTCGAGCATGTCAATAGCAGAAAAAGGGACGGTTTGGAACTTCCGTATGGAAAAAGTAGGGCCGCGAGAGGTAATATCTGTTGAAAATGAAGCATTGATCCGAGAGCCATCAGGCAGCGCTCCGTCCAGTAACGGCTCCGCATGGCTAATGTATTTCCCACACCGCTCTGCCAGCTTTACAACAAAGCTTCGCAATGTTGCTTCATCTTCGTAAATAACCGTGCTTTTCACATTCCCTAATTTGGCATGTGAAATGAATACAGGAACATTGACACCGTCAGCACCAATATCCTCTATATACGGATCACGCATCATTGGTTCAATCCGGTTCAATCCTACAAAATCTCGATAAATATAATACATAACATGGCGATACTGCTTCTCAGTCAACGAGATACTGTGCTCTGCTACAATCTTATCCACCAGTTCAGACAAATACCGCATTAACGCCTGCTCTGTTTCTAATTCAGAATACGGTGTCTCAATGTGCGCCTCGATGGCTTGTTGCATATGTGACAACACCGCTTCCTCTTCCGTACTCAAATTAGGCTCTTCTATAGCATATATCACTTCTTGTTCTGCCTCATCCCAATAAATATGAGCCTGTGCATATGGTGCCATGAGATCGTACCGGATGTCAATCTCCTCTCTATTCTCAATAGACGGAAATTCGAATAAACCGGGTCGCTCTGGAATAGAAAACGCTTTCTCTTTCTGATCTTGCTTAGCTGTCTTCATCTCAGCAACACGCTGTCGCACAGCATGATCCGTGTCGTCTTTTGTAAACAGATCGGTAATAGTCTCTACAATCCCCATATCTTTAAATATCAAGCCGTAATTAAATATCTTCCGTGGGGTGTTATGGGAGCGACGCAGCGCACCACAGCAGAACAGCCATCTTCTCCACCAAGTCGACGTGATTTCCTTCGCTATAGCGGGATAGCGGCGATGGGGTTGTTCGCCAGCAGCCCGCCATCCTGTGGACTGTTTCCCTCCTTCAAGGGCTACGATCTTACGGTACCAGAACCAAACGACATCGATTCCAAATGGGAGCTCTATGAACAAGTCGCCACTATGACCAACAGTTTCTCCCAGTTGGTAGACACGGCACCACAAGATATAATAGAAAGGAATGTCTCCCAGTTGCTTACTGGTGCGTTGTCGACCGCAACAGCCCCATTCACTGCAGCTCCAACTCGAAAAGCATTACAAAAAGGAGTGCATGCAGCCGGAACTTCTTTTACGTTACTCAATCAGACATATCATGGGTTGAAAACACAACGCATTAACGATGTGGATCTCCGGCTAATGAAAGACGGGTATTTTCCGCTGGAAGACCAACTGGGCCTGGAAGCGGGCCAGTACAAAATAGATACTATTGCCACGTTGCTGGCACGCGATCTCCGCCAGTTAGCAGGGAATCATGCCACACTGGAACGAGAGACATTAGCTGATGAATTGGAAACGGCATCACAGGCTACACAAAACGGTGCCATCCTCCTCAACAATATAAGAATACGACGGTATGCCGATTCTTTGCCACCACGCGCCCGCCAGTATGTGGAGGCCCTGGCCACAGAAGACGACTTTGCTATAGATGAAAACGACTTAGAAGCAATATTGCAAGAAAAAAAGAGTTACTCATTGGATATGGTAAATTTTGCCGTCGCTACTACCTACGCGGTCACTGAGCGTGCCTTGTCGACAGCGTCGACAGTACTGGAACAGCATCTTGCGGAATTGCAGTCTGTTGCCAGCGACCTGCCCTTCACAATTGAGGAAGGGCTGCCGCCCGGATTTGACGTCTACCACTCCTATGGCCGAGATATCGAAAGCATAGAACAAGCACTAGGAGATCAATATACGCTGTCAGAACGATTTGCGGGCCGACTGGAACCAGACATGCAAACAGTAGACAACCATTATTATTTTATCATCCCCGCTGGCGCGCAATTGCGCTTGTCAACCAACGAACCGGACCACGTCCTTTGGTATGACGTGTATGCCGATCACAATTCCTCACAGCGCATAGGCTTAGTGGGTGTTAACGGAAAATCCCCGAATATCCCCTATGTGTGCAAGCTCAGCCAGTCCCCCGATGCCCCAGAGCCACTCAGTATTGCCAGCGTCAATGCACAAGATCCTCAAATCGACTGGCTTACCTATAGCGACCAAGTAACGCATGCTGCGCCACACTGCGATGTATATCAACACAATGACTTATGGGTAACGGAGTGCGACTGACTCCTATCACGCTCCCATCGCTGCTGTTGCTCTTGTAAGAACTCATGTGCTTCTTCCTTCGGCATTTGCCCGTAATTATACACGTCCGTAATAGTGTGTCTAACAAACGGATCAGACAATACTGCTTTCATCCACACATCATCGTCCGGGTGCGGCAAGAACGCATCAACAAAATAATTCGCTGTATAGAAATTATCTTTAATGCCAATTCTACTGAAGGCAGGCGTTCCTTCCTCAAGCGACTCATGTGCTGCATCTGCTACATTGATCCACGTCCCACTCCCAATCATTACCTGCTCTGCATCGAAACAATACCCGTTGTAGCAATACTGGCCATCGCGTTTCTCTACTTTATGCTCGAACAAATCATCCATCGTATACCCTGTTTCTGGCAAGAACAGCCACGGCGGCTGGTCCATCTCATACAATGTGGCCATATAGTCGGGCACGTCCTGCCGTACCAAATCAAACAGCGCGCCCCACGACGCATACTCAGGGGTAAGGCCAGGCAGTGAGGTATCAGCACCGCCTTCCACTGCAGACGCAGCGACGGCTAGGCCTGCTCCTCCCATTCCTTTCAGAAATTGGCGGCGGGTTGGTTCGGTCATATTAAACAATCTTAAACCGATTTATTAAATATTTTCGCTGAAAGAAGAACAGCATATTTCTACGACA
>JAHENU010000075.1 GCA_018609855.1 Candidatus Nanohaloarchaea archaeon
GAAATGGTGTCAGGCGATATACCGCTGTCGGTTTGGACACCAAGCTCTCTAGCACGCGAACGCAATAATGGAAAATCAAAGGTGTCAGTGTTATAACCAATTACTATGTCCCACTGCAGTAATAGTTCACACACTCTTTGTATGAGCTCTGCTTCCGATTCAACATATTCCACATAGTCATGCGAAGAAGAAATTGTCTGTGTTGAGATGACACGACGCATTGTTTCTCCATATAAGCTGGCCATAATGATTGTGTCATTAACTGTCTCAAGGTCAAATCCAACCATGGAAAGTGATGATGTTGGTGCATCAGCGTGCTTTAAGTCGGTAATGGATAAGTTCTCGTTGTTTTCTTGGCTACTGAATTCATAGGTGTGGAATGGGTAGAGATTGTTGTCAATGAGATAGCGTTTTGTGAAGGGTATGTCATATTCATATGTCGCCTCTACAGATGGCCAGTCTTTGACTGTTGCGCGGATTTTTGGTATGTGAGCAGGAACAGCGGCATACACCTTAAGAATAGAGTCATATTCAGTATCTTGTTCAACAGCGACTGGTGAAGGGATCCCTGGCGCATCCATTGTACGTAATTGTTGGATGACAGTGTCAATATTGTCTGTAATTTCTACATTGAAATACGGGAGAAATTGTGTGTCTTTTAACACAATTCGGGATTTGTTCTGCTTGCAGAGGAGTTGAATGGCCGGGCTACCTTCTTCCTGCGTGTAATATATGTCGAGCAACTGTGCTGTTAACTGAGTCATATTACCTCTATTTCTTTTAACTTTTATAATGTGATCGATGCGTAGTCCTCCCTTTCCCGGCATATTATAGGGTGTAATTGCTGAAAATGATGTTGTGTGGGGGGTATTTGGTGACGTATGCGATGCTATAGCGCCGTGTACTTGCATTAAATATTTAAAGAGCGTCATTCATATGTTTAATAGACAACAACTGATAGGAGGTGACATGCTATGACAGATCTACCACGTGCACCACTCAAACGGATTTTGAAACAGGCTGGTTCAGAACGTGTTTCTGATGACGCCGTTACTTCGTTTGAGCAAGCTGTTCTAGATTATGCGCAGGATCTTGCTGATTCTGCACGGCAGTATGCACGTCATGCAGGCCGCAAGACGGTCAAGAAAAATGACGTTCGTGCTGTTCTCAAGTAAAATACGTTTGGCCGGCAGTTGCCGGCTTTCATTTTCTTTTTCCAATACACAATTATTTAAACTAGTGATGCATTATCGATCACATGTACGATCGGCTTCAATATACAGCTTTAAATGAGAAATCTACTAGCTTAGTCGGTCAATTCACCTGCATATCTACTTGCAATATCTGTAAGAATTACATCTCCTGCTCATGAGGGATGATGCCTCTCTGTGAGAGTGTGCTGACCTCATCATTCCATAGTTTCTTCCTAGGAGTATAAGCTGATTTGTGTTTTTCTAAAAATAAACGATGGGGTGAATTAAATGTGTGTGCACTGTCATGTCTATGAAGCAGAACATGAAAGCGCCTGTGAAGCTACATTGACATCTGTATTGCAGCCGTAGCTACTATATTTGTTTGAGCTGAATTCCGGTACTGCCTATTTCAAATGGGTGGATGTTGGGAGAATGGTCGGTCATCCGCATTTTGCGGACTACAAGGTTGCGTTGAATGTCAGCAAGCTCCTGATATTGTAATTTGATAATAGCATCCACCATAAACTCTTCGGCACCATATGGAGAGAGGCCTTCGCTGCGTTCTGGAATTTCTGAGGTAATGAGCGCTACCACCCCCAATTCCCGTAATCTTTGAAACAAGGTGAATAAAAATTTGCGAATACTGTGGCGATCTTCAAGCGATACCTCGAACATAGAAACAGAGTCGATGACCAGTCTATTAACTTGCATACTCTCTAGAGCTTCCGATATTTTTCCAATAACCGACTTGACTTCAAATGGAGGCACTTCTAAGATTTGCAACAGCTCTTGTTGTTCAAGTGATGCAAAATCCCACCCGAATTGATTCACTTGTCGCAAGATACTAAGGCGCGTTTCTTCCGATGTTATGTATAGTGTGCCTTCTTGTTGCTGTGCTGCTCCTTCATTAATAAATTGAGCACAAAAGGTTGATTTAGCTGTGCCTGTCTTGCCAGTCACCATATTTATTGTGCCATTGACGAAACCGCCGCTTATCAAATCATCGAGACCGGGTATGCCACTAGGTATGCGTTGAATACTATCAGTCATTCTACCACCATAGATCGCATTTCCTCTCGTAATTCTTCTAACTGGTGTTGTAATTTCTTGCGATCCTGTTCATACTTTTGCATCATGTCTTTAAATGTATTTTCGTCCACTTCGCGGCGATAATATTGTTTTTGTAGATCTTGTCTTGCTTTTTCAACAGAATTTAGTTCCCTTCGTACACTTTCGATTTCATCTTTTAGCTGTGCATGACGTTGGAGAGTGTTAGATAGTTGTGTATTACCTGTATCTTGTGAGCGAGACAACCGTATTTTTCGTAACAAAATAATAGCGAGAGTGATGCCAAATAGTGCTCCCATTCCTATGCCGATTCTGTGTATAAACACTCGATTGTTTTCGTATACATCCCAGAAGGTTTCGGTATCTTTTGTCGGTCTTCTAAAATCTCCTGATAAAGCAAATTTGTCAATTGTGACAACGGGTGCATTTTCATTAATAACACGTGCTTTGTAGCCGTTGTCGAGACCCAAATCATCGGTGACGGTAATATTAGTTGTCATTGACTGAGCACTGGTGGTTACCGTGTGCCATTGAGAGCCATCCCAGGTCTGAATGCGGTATGATCCTGTTTGTGTACAGACAGCGGGTCTTTTACACGGAGATAATACAATATGTAATTGTAATGTGTTAACGATGACGTTGCCCACCGGATCCTCCCATTGTATCGTTAATCTGCCGTCTGTTGGCGTAATTGCAACTGTGACATTGTCTTGATGTTTCAGAGAAGTTATGCAAGTATTGCCACACTGAACATCTCCGTTTACTTGCCTCAGTGCCAGTTGCTCACTTAATGCTCCTGCCACAGGCATTAAAAGTATGCAACAGATTAAAATGCTGAGATGCGGGTTTCTATATGAACGAAAGACCATATTTACACAGCGATGAGGTCTTTTTAAAATTCCTCTGTTGACAGGTCACGTTGTTCTCCCTGTTCAACCCGTTTCACAAAATTATTCCACGAAATTGAGAAACGGCGAATTGCGTTGCTAAAACGTTTCGAGAGCTGTATAGACCCCTCAAATTTTTTCCAGTCCACGATGCCAAACGGCACTAAATACTCACGTAGCACTTTGTATATAGTATTGCGATTGTGTCCTCTTTCTTCTAGCGTGCGAACGACTGCCTCTACTTCGATTTCTGAACGACCAGGTACCTGAGTGCCTTTCTGGATAAAGAGTTCAAGCAACTCTTCAGTAATCTGGCGATATGTGTCTTGTGTAGGAAAAAGACACTGTAACATATGTTCAGGCGCCATAGTGGTCGATGTATGCCGGTAATTGATTTTCATATGTATCACGTCTTTCTAAAATTGAGGTAATGCAAATGCAAGGGCAGAAAACAATGCGCTGAGAGTAAGCACGCCCGCATACACAATTTGATCATACTGGAACCGAATTCTGTCTTTCATGACACCAGTAAGGATGAGCAATAGTGTAGATGCAATGAAAAAGGAGATAGACTGAAATCGTGTGAGATTATTAAGAATGCTAGATGGATCGTAGAAGCCAAACGAATCTAGTTGGAAGACGAATGACGTAAGGATAAGCGGAAGGAATAGTAATTTCACACTCACCGCGATTTCTCGTTTCTCACCCACAGGATTAATCCCGAAGTATAGTGTTACAGCAAGAAGTATGATGGAAAGCGGATAGGTGTAGAGTAAGAATTCAACTATAGATCCTACTAAATCAAAGGATCCAATAAAATTGAAAAGAGCGACGACAATACTCACTCCGAAAGCAATCATTGAGATTTTCTTGCGAAATTGTTTTAATTCCTTTTGTCTCCGAAGCATTTGTTGATA
>JAHENU010000076.1 GCA_018609855.1 Candidatus Nanohaloarchaea archaeon
AGCATTAATCAGTAATTTTAAGTACCTGGTGGCCGTGTAATTGTTTAGTGATTTATCACAGCGAGGTCATAGTAAATGAGTGATCCGGTCGGCGTTGCCTGGTTTGATGCAACAGAACGAGATCGCACGTATGTTGATAACACTGAGTTGAATGTGACGTTCTTTGCGGAACCACTGTCTCAAGCAACGGTCGAGAAAGCTAATGGATTTGACGTTGTCACCCTCTTTATAACTTCAAAGGTATCAGAAGACGTTATCAGGCAATTAGATGCCTCAGTCATCGTCTGCCGTTCAACGGGGTATGATCATGTTGATGTAGCAGCAGCACATCGCCATAACATCACTGTCTGTCATGTTCCTACCTATGGCATTACAACAGTGGCTGAACATACGTTTGGTCTGTTGTTAACGTTGATGCGGAAAATCTATTATGCCATACGACGGGTGGATACTGGCTCTTTTGATAGAGAGGGGTTGCGAGGATATGGTCTGCATGGTAAGACATTAGGTATTGTTGGAACAGGTAATATCGGCACAGAAGTCATTCGCATTGCCAACGGCTTTTCTATGAATATTATTGCCTATTCAAAACATTTTGATCAGCACAAGGCACAGAAATTAGGGTTTGAATATGTATCGTTCCAAAGCTTACTGGAGCAGTCCGATGTCATTTCTATTCATAGTCCGCTCACTGAGGAAACGCACCATATGTTTGACGATGCTGCATTTCAAGCTATGAACGGCACAGTAATTATTAATACAGCCCGCGGCGCAATTATTGATACTGAAGCATTATTGCGTGCATTAGAAAATGGGAATGTGGCTTTGGCTGGGCTTGATGTGTTAGAGGAGGAATGTTATTTATCTGATGACATTGCCTATATTGAGCAACTTGACCGGGAGTGTGATTTACGGCTCATTTTGGAAGATCATTTGTTGATGCAACGTGACGATGTGCTGATTACACCGCACAATGCCTTTAACAGCGAAGAAGCATTACAGCGTATACTAACAACGACGGTAGAAAATATACGGCGACAGACGCATGTTATCTCACAACCCTAATTTTATAAACTCTCGTTGCCTATACATCGCTATGACACAAGAAATTGATGCCTATCGGCCTGTTGTTGGAGATAGAACTGTGTCAACTATCGAAGAAGCCGCCAGTGATGTAGCTGATATGCATATACTTAATATTAATTCTACCTATCGTGGTGGCGGTGTAGCTGAGATATTGGACCGACTAGTGCCGCTTATGAACGATATTGGTGTCAAAACAGGATGGCGTGTCTTGCACGGATCTCCTGACTTTTTCAAAGTTGTTAAAAAATTCCATAATGCCTTGCAAGGCGATGACATTAATTTTACTAGTATGAAACAACAGGTCTATTTGGAGACCAATGAAGCATTTTCTACATACACTCATATTGATCATGATTGTGTTATTGTGCATGATCCACAACCATTGCCCTTAATACAATTTTATGAGAAGGAGCAGCCGTGGATTTGGCGTTTTCATGGCGATTTTACTCAACCGTATATGCCGGTATGGCAGTATTTAGAACAATTTGTCTCCGAATACAACCGAGCTGTGGTAACCATGGACACCTTCAAGCGTGACAGCCTTTCTATCCCGCAAGACACCATTATGCCATCTATAGACCCGGTGTCTCTCAAAAATACAGAACTGGATGAAGTGACAAAGGACAAATATCTGAAGAAATACGGTATTGATCGTGATAAGCCATTAGTGACGCAAGTGTCTCGATTCGACAAGTGGAAAGATCCAGAAGGTGTCATCGCTGTATTTGATACAGTTCGGGAAGAGGTAGATTGTCGTTTGGTGTTGTTGGGCTCTATGGCTTTAGATGATCCGCAAGGACCGAAAGTGTATGAGCGGCTTGTCGAACAGGTTGAGGATCGTGATGACATTATTTTGATTAATGACGAGAATGACATACTCACCAATATTCTACAGCGCGAATCTGCCGTTATTGTGCAGAAATCTCTTCGTGAAGGCTTTGCACTCACTGTGTCAGAAGCTCTATGGAAACAAACGCCTGTTATTGGCTCACAAGTAGGCGGCATTCCGTTACAAATTGCTGATGGGGACAATGGCTTCTTAGTGAATCCTCATGATCACGCTGATGTGGCAAAGAAAATTATCTACCTTTTACAAAATCCAGAATTGCGACAACAAATGGGAGAAAATGGACAAGAAACGGTACGGCAACACTTTCTGATCACTCGTCAATTACATGACTGGCTCTCGCTGATTCACCAAACGCGGCAACACCAGTCATAACATGGTGATATTGTGAAACATGCAGCTGAGTTGCGATCACGATTACGAGAGATTGATGGCAAAGGCTATGGAGCTTATAAACGTATCCAGGGCGCATATCAGTTCGAACAATTCCGATTAATTATTGACAAAGTGCAAGGCGATCCTTTTGCTGCTCCCAGTGCCATTCGTATTCGTGTTCCGCAGGATATAGCTCAATTTCCACAGGATACGTTTCAATCACGCAGCAGATATATTGCCTTGTGCGACTATCTTGCTCGGCAAGTGGGAAGCGCTGCACAGGCTCAGACACAAGGTAATCGAGGCTCAGGGAAAAGTGGCCGTATCGCTATAGATCAACCTGGCCAAGAAATATTAGAGCGGACCTGTGTTACTATAGATGCAACAGCTGTTGAGGCAAGATTGTCAATAGGGTTACCGGCATTTGGGCGAAAAGTGGCTGGCAAACACGCTGATGTTATGTTCTTTAGAGAGTTGCCAGCTATTATTGAGCAAGCATTGTTGTTTGCGTCTTTGTCTGAACAGGAATTGTACACACATATCACTGTGGCTGAGGATGCAGATGCTGTGCGTGAGCAGTTACGGGAACAGGGGCTAGTTGCTTTTGTAGCGAACGATGCCGTTTTACCCCGGAGGAGTGGTGTCGATCAACGGCCACTGACCGGATCACATGTTGTTCCCTTTTCCTCACCAGAGAGTTTGGAAACTACACTCTCTGTACCAAATGCAGGCAATATTACTGGTATGGGTGTTCCGCATGGTGTCAGTGTGATTGTGGGTGGTGGCTACCACGGTAAATCAACATTGTTGGAAGCAATTGAATTAGGTGTGTACAACCACATTCCTGGTGATGGGCGAGAGTTCGTTGTGACTGTCCCTACAGCTATGAAAATCCGCTCGGAAGATGGGCGTCATATAGAGAAGACAGACATATCACCTTTCATTCAGAACGTTCCTTCTGGTACTGATACACAACAATTTTCCTCCGATAACGCTTCTGGCAGCACCTCACAAGCTGCTAACATTGTTGAGGCCGTTGAATTAGGATCTAGTGCGTTGTTAATAGATGAAGATACTTCTGCGACAAATTTTATGATAAGGGATCTGCGTATGCAGGCACTAGTGGCGAAAGAAAAAGAACCAATTACGCCATTTCTAGAGAAAGTATCTTCATTGTGTACAGACTGCAATATTGCCACTATTATAGTGATGGGTGGGTCTGGCGATTATTTCGACGTGGCAGACCATGTCATTTCTATGAGTGATTATAGGCCATATGATGTCACTAGTACCGCTCACACAATTGCTCAACAATATCGATCCGACCGACAGATCGAAGATGAGACAGGTTTTAGCACCATACGACACCGAATACCGTTACCATCTAGCGTTGATGCACGAAAAGGAAAAAAGCTAAAGGTAAAAGCGCAGGATCGGTCAGCCATTCACTTCGGCCAGTATACTATCGCCGTTACGGCGTTAGAACAGCTAGCAGATGTCAGTCAAACACGGGCCATCGCTAATGCAATAGTGTATATGCAACAATATATTGACGGTCAGCGGACGATAGCAGACATTCTTGCCCGGGTTGAGGAAGATATTGCTGCTCATGGCTTAGACATTCTCTCGCCTGGGCTGCCGAACGATTTCGCTCAGTTTCGTATGCAAGAATTAGGTGCAACATTGAATCGGCTGCGTTCACTGTCAGTGAAGCAAGCGGGACAATAAGGTAATAAGAAAATGAAAGAGCGGAACTTAGCTATTAAGTTCCGACTCGATGACTTGCTGGAAATTCTGATACGGTTGTGCACCAGACAACGTCTGTGAGCCAATGACAAAGAATGGTGTTCCCCTGCCACCTGCATCCTGAGCTGCCTGTTTATCTTGCTGCACTTCGTCGCTGAATTTGCCAGAGTCAAGACATTGGTTAAACTGTTCTGTATCTAAACCAATATCGCTTGCCCATTGCTTAAGGCTGCTTTCCGAGAGCTGGTTCTGGTTTTCGAAGATTGTGTCGTGGTACTCCCAGAACTTTCCTTGTTCTTGAGCGCATTCTGCTGCCTGTGCGGCAATGTTCGCACTCGGATGCAAGCTCTCAAGTGGAAAATCTCTAAACACTAGTTTGACCTTACCGGTGTCAACGTAATTTTCCTCGATTTGAGACAGTGTATTACTGTAGAAACGGCCACAGAAGGGACACTCGAAGTCCGAAAATTCGACTATAGTCAGCGGTGCATCTTTTTGCCCTTTGACTGGATCGTCATCTACCAAATTGGCTGCTTGGACATTCGAACCTGAATTGCCAGACGGTTGTTGATTATCGTTGGCATTATTGCCAGTATTATCATTGCTCGGTTGTGGGTTGTCTTGGGTGTCTTCGCTAGGGTTTGGGTTATTATCGTTGTCATTAGCAGGTCCTTCGGCAACAACTTGGCCTGTTCCTGCGGTCGTAAATGACAGGCCGGTCATGGCTGTGAACAGCCCACCAATGACAATGCCTGCGAGGAACGTCAGGATGAGCGCTTGCCCTATTCCTAAACTAACTGTCGCCTGATTGCCTTCTTGTTGCGTATGAGCTGTATCAGATTGTGATGATGTATTCTCGTTTTCTGCCATAAATTTCACCATGGAACGCCCGCGGCCTTTCCTTTTATATAAGTAAGGGTAGTGCATGCATGTTTAATTGACTTTTGTGTGTGTTGCTGACCATCTATTTAAGAATGGAGGGTCCCTATCTGCTATGTTCCGCCGGCTTCGACAGTGGTGGCGATCACCTGAGAAGGTAACGTTGGATGTCCAGGAAGCAATATCATATTTTTCCTCACAACTTTCATCTGAGTTAGAGGAAAAGCGTTCAGAGCGTGACACTTTGTGGACACAAGCCGTAACTGATATGCACACATTGCAACAAGCATTTCACGATTTACAGTCTTTTGACGAAGAAATGCCGTCTATGTTCTCAGACATCGCCCAGAATGTGGCACAACGCGCTTCGTATGTGAACGCAATCAATTTTTCTGACGAACAGGCTGTACGACAGTGCCTTGCCACCATCAGTACATTAAAAGAAAAAGAAATACTGGTTTTGAATAAAATGCAGCCTGGTAAAACAATACTAAAGACTTTTGAGTCGTTGCAGAACACATTTTCTCAGTTAGATGAAATAGATAGTGCTTCTTTGCTGGCAGATTATCAGGAGTTACATGAGCTTTTTGAGCAACTGAAAAGTTGCGAACGACAATATTATGAAACAGATCAACAATTAGCTGGGTTAAACATACATACGTTTGAACAGAAAAAAGCAGAGCTACAGCGGCAATTGGATGCCATATATGCAAGTGATATGTGGCATCGGAAAAAACAGCTGGATGAACGTATTTCAGAGTTGCAGGAAAAACGTACGTCACTTGAGCGTAAACTTACTACATCCGTATCTCGAATCGAGCGATGTTTGAAAAAGCTAGCGTATCATGGTGATAAAGAATTACAGACGTTCAGCAGTCAATTACGCCAGCATCAATGGGAATATCTTACTGCGCCTTCATTTGTGATTGACAGAGCTACCGAAGAATTACCTGCATTAGTTAATGAAAAACAACTCGAGCGCTGGTACGCCGTGGTTTCTGTTCTGAAACAGATTCCTGATACATACACGCACATGCAGGACATTGAAGAACAACAGCGGGAATTGAAACGGGAACGAGATGGGCTTTCAATAGAACACGAAGCGCGTGATATACAGAATGAGTTAGCACAACAAGACAAATATATTGCACAAGTAGATGAACAAGCAGAACAGTTGCGCACTATACTAAAGACTCTCTCTAATAAACGTGATGGTTACAGGCAACAAATGGAAGCACTCATGAATAAGCATCTGTTTGACCAGTATTCACTCGTATTTTCATGATGCTATGCAAATACATATAGTGATGATAGCTTATTTTGCGTGTGATAACTTTTGAATATCTTTAAATACTGGTTTTGTGACTACAGGGTATGTGGAAGCTTATCTCAACTGTTATAGCTTCGTTTTTAGTAATAATGAGTGTAACTTCACACGCAGATGATCATGGAGGTGCTCCGAAAGAACCATGGAAACAACCTGAACTCTTACCTATTGACCCGGTTACTGTGTTATATATTGCTGGCGGTATTACGCTCATTGTTTTACTGGGTTCTCTTCTCTTCCGCCAACGTTTCGCGGAACAGCATAAATTTGTAGCCTTTCTGTTAGTTGCTATCCCCGTTATTTTAGCAACACTTTATCTTACTGGCGCAACAATATATGAAAATGCGATCTCCGTAACGAATGGCCCCGTACACTGGCATGCTGACTACCAAGTAAATATTTGTGGGAAGGAAGTTGATATGAAAAACCCACAGGGATTAAGCAATAAAATTGGCACCGCAGAATTTCACGAACATGATGACAATCGCATTCATGTAGAAGGAACGGTATTGCGATGGGATGATGTGCGATTGGGAACGTACTTTTCAGTAATTGGAGGCAGTCTTGAGAATGGAAAAGTAGTATATCCTGGAGTTAACCGCACATATGAAAAGCATAACGGAAATTTATGTAACGGTCAGCCTGGCTGGCTGGAAGTGTATGTGAATGGCCAACGAATAGAAAACTATTCTGACTATATCCTCTACCCAAGTAGTCAAGTGCCTCCTGGTGATTGTATAATTGTGACATTTGATAGTGTCAACCGTTCATCCATAAAAGAGCCAGTGTGTAATACGTGGAAAACACGCGGGTGGTCATACGATAGCTTCGAGCGAAGGCCTCGGTCAATAGGTGAGATGTCATGGCAGTGACTGCCTCATTACCTACTATAGGCACGGTCATTGTTACAGCAGCTGTTGATGCAATTAATCCTTGTGCTATTGGTGTTATGATATTATTAGTATCTACGCTGATCGGCATGAAGAAAGATACTAGAAAAATGTTGCGTATCGGGCTGCTCTATATCTTTTTTGTCTTTATGACGTACCTTACTTTCGGTTTGGGCATGACTGCGTTTGTCTCTGAAATACCGCTGGCCCTGGCAGAGTACATCTCTCTCGGTGTCGGAATTATTGTCATTGGGGCTGGTCTCTTAGAGATTAAGGACTTCTTTTGGTATGGGCAAGGTTTTTCGCTCATGATTCCGCAGAAGCGAGCAAAACAAATTCATAAGTATATAAACAAAATTAGTGTGCCAGGCGCCATTTTTCTTGGTGTATTTGTGGCTGCTGTAGAATTACCATGTACAGGTGGCCCGTATCTAGCCATTACATTACTTTTGGCGCAACAAGGTTTCAATCTCACAGCATTTCTCCTATTGTTGGTCTATAATCTTATTTTTGTTATGCCATTAGTCATTATATTGATCCTCGCTTTATTAGGCAAGAATATTGGTGCTGTCAAACAATGGAAACAAGAGAAACGGAAATACATGAGATATATCATGGGATTGATTATGATTGCGTTAGGATGGCTATTAATGCTGATTGCCAATGGCACTATCAATTTAAACTAAGGAGGTAATGAATGGTCTCACATCAAAGAGATGCCGCACAGCAGCATATTTTCAAGCGACATGGGCATAATGAACCGTTTAATGAGGTAAAGTGTATGCCTCTTGTCTGGTGGCCGGAAAGAATGAAAGCAAATGTGAAGAGATATCCGAGAGCGTCTGTGAACACGTGAAAGCCCAATGGCCGATCAGTCAGAGCTGACAGCTGAGGCCACTTTCCGCATGATCAGTGAGATATTGGAGTTTATAAATAGTGTAGTGGCGTTTCTATACGAATCGCATGTTGACCTCTCTTAGCGCGTCTCTTCAGCACTCGTGTAGAATATTTTCTGTAGATAGAGTGACAGTGGTTGCTTGAGGAGCGTGTATTGAGCTCCAACAAGAAGGATGATAATACCATGTTGAATAGTGCAAAATGGACAAATCACCAACGTGCCATGTTGTTGCGGTAGTATGTAGAATTCCACTACAAGAAGATAGATGACAAACAGAAGGCCAAGCAGCAGCCAGCTGAATAGGTAAAATGGCAGATATGCTGTCCCTGCACCGCGATATTGTTGTATTGCTCCTGTAAGGAACAGTATCCACCATATTACCCCCCATCCTGCTGTAGCGATACCTGAATTCGGCGGGAATTCGCCAAATTC
>JAHENU010000077.1 GCA_018609855.1 Candidatus Nanohaloarchaea archaeon
GATTCTCATTGCGGCCAACCAACGAGCCGCAGCACAGACATGCAATACGATATTACAGGACCATTTAGAAACGCCTTAGATAACCTAAACATGCCATGCCCAGACTTGTTAAAAGCTCCAAAATCTGTCATGGGAAAACACGCCATGGTAGAACCACTAGAGAAAGGTATACTCAGACAAAAATATGATCTATATGTGAATAAAGATGGCACGATCCGCTGCGATTCTTCTAACTTGCCTATCACCCATTTTAAGCCAAAAGAAATTAATACCTCAGTAGACAAGCTCCATGAATTAGGATACACTACAGATATACACGGCGCCACAGTATCACACGATGATCAGGTACTGCAGCTACATCCGCAAGACATTATAATATCTAACGATGAACACGATTCCACGATTGATTATTTGTGTAACGTGGCCCGATTCATTGACGACTTGCTTGAACAGTTCTATTCATTGCCGCGCTTTTACAACATACAGACAAAAGCAGATCTCATCGGCCAGTTAGTCATCGGGCTGGCCCCCCACACCTCCGCTGGCACGGTTGGTCGTATCATCGGCTACACCTCCTGCAAAGCCA
Source organism: Candidatus Nanohaloarchaea archaeon (assembly GCA_018609855.1). Taxonomy (GTDB): domain Archaea; phylum Nanohalarchaeota; class Nanosalinia; order Nanosalinales; family JAHENU01; genus JAHENU01. Next base: position 587 of record JAHENU010000077.1, read on the forward strand.
CTTTTGCCCATCCCTACTGGCATGCGAGCAAACGGAGAGACTGTGATGGTGATGAAGATTCAGTATTGCTTTTACTTGATGCATTGCTCAATTTCTCTCGACAGTTCCTCCCCCAACACACCGGTGGGAGAACAATGGATGCTCCACTTATCATTTCTTCCCAGCTTAACCCATTAGAGGTTGATGATGAAGCCTGGAGCATTGAAGTTGTTCCCCAATATACCAGAGAATTTTATGAAAAAACACAAGAATTCCCTCAACCAAATGAAACGGATGTAGAGGTGTTAGAAGATGCTATAGAGGATGGCGCTCCGTACCGGTGCCACTACACGCATGAAACAGACGATATCACCGACGCCCCCAAAGAAACATTTTATATTAGCATGAAAGATATGTCAGATAAAGTATTCCACCAATTAGATTTAGCACGGAAAGCACGCGCTGTCAAAGAAGATGAAGTAGCAGAATTAATCTTGGAAAAGCATTTCCTTGGCGATTTAAAAGGGAATTTGTCAAAATTCGGGAGACAAACCTTCCGGTGTGGCAAGTGCAATACAAGCTATCGACGTGTCCCTCTACAAGGAGCGTGCACAAACTGCGGTGCACACCTCATGTTTACCGTTCATGAAGGCTCTATTAAAAAATACCTAGAACCGAGTGAACAAATTGCACAGGATTTTGAGATTTCAAACTATATGCGTCAGCAAATACAGCTTCTCAAATATCGGCTTCGTGATATGTTTGGTAAAGATGAAAAACAAAGCTCTCTAGGTACTTTTACTTAATAATCATTATTGACGTGATGTCTATGGTCTTTGAGGGGATGTGGTTCCTCGCCGGCATATTCGCTGGCATACTTACCGGCCTTATTCCAGGAATTCACCCAAACACTGTCACCGTCTCGCTCCTCCCACTTTACCCATTACTTCCTTCACAGCAATTTCTCGCTTTCATTATCGCCTTAGCTGTCTCCAATACTATATTTGACTTAATACCGGCGATATTTATCGGCGTCCCTGAAGACGATACAGTAATGGCTCTTTTCCCAACCCATCTTTTAGTGCAACAAGGGCTTGGCTACTATGCCCTCAAGTTGACGATTTTTGGCGCGTTGTTTGGCTCCATCTGCGCTATCGTTCTTTCTCTCATCACACTCCCTTATCTTCAATCATTCTACACAACACTTACCACAGCCATGGCGCCGCTCATCATAGCATTCATCTCCTTTATGCTCTTCACAGAATCACAACCCGGTCGCTCTTTTCTTATCCTTCTGCTTTCCGGCATTCTCGGCAATATTGTATTAAACGCGAGTCTTATTAATACCCAATATATTCTATTCCCTTTACTGAGTGGTTTGTTTGCTCTTCCACCCTTACTGGCAGGAAGTAGTGGGACAGCGAAGAATTACACTCAACAAGAACGCCAGACAACCCATACAACTATTGCTAAAGGAAGTCTCATCGGAACAGGCGCCAGCTTCCTAGTTGGATTTATCCCCGGAATTGGCGACGCACAAAGCGCCTTGTTCTTTAATAAACTCTCACGTCTCAACACCGACGAATTTGTGGTAGCATTAGGCGGTATCAATACAGCTGGCATCATTCTCTCATTCATATCTTTATTTGCCATCGGCCGTACACGTTCTGGCGCAGCCGCAGCCATATCACAGTCACTAGACACCATCACATATGGCACAGTTCTCCGTATTTTAGCCTTCAGCGTCATAGCGCTTGGTTTCAGCGCCATCCTTTGTCTCTTAATCGGTAAAAGCAGCACTCATCTCTTCACCCGCCTAAACATGACTTTAGTTAACAGAGCAGTCATAATTCTGTTAATCGCCCTCATCCTTTTTTTTACAGGGCTTTTTGGCATCTTCGTATTCATAACAGCTTCATCTATTGGCTTGTTTGCCGTTTCTAGCGGCGTCAAACGCAGTTTTTGCATGGGAGTTCTCTTGCTACCCACACTTACATTTTACTTGGGAATCGGTCCCTTCATTATCTGACCAGATGGAATTTTTTTATACCCAGAAACACCACACAACAGTATGCAAAAAGTTACTCAGGAGGAAACATACCTCCTCTTAAAAAATGCAGAGAAGCCTTTATCAACTAATGAAGTAGCGAAACGGCTCAATGTGGATTGGCATACAGCCAAAAAACGCCTGGAAACTCTATGCAAAAATAACAAAATATACGAGAAGACAATCAACAACAACCTTACCTTGTATTGGGACCGGCCAATTTTTGAGTAACAATAATTGTTTAAAAGCTCCTTTCTCTGAATAGCTATGACCTTCCACTTCACTAAAGAACCACAAGCTAAAGATGTTATGGAATCAGAAGTGAATGCTATAGAAACGCATGCGACCGTTCGAGAAGCCGCACAAACAATGCGTAACTACAACATTCGACAGCTTGTGGTGGTGTCAGAAAACGTAGCTATTGGGATGCTCGTTGACCGCGATATTACCCACAATGTGGTAGCAGCTGATAAATCGCCAGCACACACAACAGTTAATGACATTATGGAAGATGCACTGATCACCGCTGATGAACATGATGCCGTTAGTGACATCGCCCGCGCTATGATAGCTCACGGCGTTTCCCGGGTACCGGTGGTCCGTGACGATCAGTTGGTCGGCCTTATTACCTACCAAAATCTCTTACGGATGTGGCCCGGCTACGTTGATGTGCTAAAAGAAGAATTGGAGTTATCGGACGATGAACATGCAGGTATCGCTTCTCCACAGGAACAGGGAGTAACAGAAGGACATTGTAACTCATGTGAAAACTACTCTATAGAATTAACATATGTCAACGACCAGTGGCTTTGTCCAGAATGTGCCGCGCTCCGTGAATAAAATGAGTTGCCTTTTCTGTGAATTTGTTAACGGCAATACCGATCGCCATGCAAATGGATACCCCTTCAGACCAGTATATGAAACTAAAAATACACTTGCCTTTCTCTCCATTGATTTTCCTGCCACAGAAGATGGCCACGTGCTTATTATACCAAAACCGCATGCGCAATATCTCAACCAATTACCCGTTGCTGTCCAACACGAACTGATAGAAACTGTCTCTTTAGCTACTACTGCTTTACAGAAAACACACGATGCCTGCAACGTTTTACTAAACAATGGAGAGGCAGCGGGCCAATATATACACCACGTGCATTTCCATATTGTCCCGCGAGACCCAAACGACAACATAGCGATTGAAGTATGGGAACCAAAGACAGTGAGCACAGAACAATTCAACCAACTCTGTTTTTCCTTGCAAGAAGCCTTTGCCAGCGCCGAAGACCGTGCTACATCACATACACAATGAAAGTACCAGCGCACAAAAAAATATTAACACACAACACGCACTGTACAGCATGCAAGTATTTGAAGAAATAGGTCGGAATAAGACAGAATTTCGGGCAGAAGACTGGCATATAGCATACAATTATATCAAAAACACAATCAATAAGCGCTTTGATTTTGATGAAATCGAAGAAGACATATTCATTTTCAACGAGGAAGGCAGCACCGCCCACTTTGAAATTAACCTGTTCAAATACTTCGACCAATATACCTTCATCGAAATAGGATTTGAGACAGACATTAATACGGAAACCAATGACATTGCCATAGAACAAGAAGGCGTTTTGAAAACAACATACCCTGAAAACACTCCTTTTCAAAAATCTCTCTTCTACTATTTCCTCAGAACTGTCTGGGAGAAATTGTATTATGGCAAAGTACGGCAACAGTACAAAACACAATGCAAACAGCTGTTGCAACAAATACGAGACGCAATAATAGAGGCAGCACAAGCGTGATATCATGAAAAAAACAGAAGAAATATTGATGCGCATTGACAAACTATTTATTTCACAGTCACAGGACTATTCAGCCTGCTATGCCGCGATTGAAGATATACTCGAGGATTTGCATCTTGACATAGTTTCGGAAAAGAAGGCAGAATTTGAGCCTCATAAGCAGAAGTATAAACCGAAAATTGAGGCTAAACATGAATTTGACCCGTACACCTCTCTTGAATTAAGCATTAGCATTGCCACCGGCGCACCGGTGCCAACAGAAAGCAAAAATTCGGATATAATTAAAGTACAAATAGAATACGAAGGCAAGATTGTAACAGAACTATCTTCACATACAAGAACACGACGATCAGGTTACTTTGGCCGCCTTTATAATGCCCTGTATGTACGCATTTTCAAACCAGCAGCGATTGAAGAATACAAAGAATATGCAGAAAAATTAATCTTCCAGATTATGGACAGAGTTCGTGAAGTATATGACCTCCCCACCACATTTAAAGAGCCAAAAGGCCCGCAATCCTACGGAGGTGCGTAAATGCCCACAACACCGGTTGCCTACGCTGAAGATAAGATGAAAGTAGTTGGCATTGAAGGCATCTATGAAGATATGATGGACGTTTTGACAGAAGTTAGCATTTTTGACGTAACAGAGCATTTTTACATGCAGGACATTGACGACAACACCTACAAAGCCAAATTTACCGCAAAGAAGAAATTGGACAACATGACCAAAATAAAGCTTGATTTCACCATCTACACAGAAGATACACCAAAGGAAACGGAACACGGCCTCTTTGGCACCATCATTATAAAAATTGAAGCGATGTTGGACTATGATGAACCTGAGCCAGTAAAGTGGCTGGGCCCTCTTAACAAAATCTTCCATGAAATGTGGTGGAACCTCTCCTTCCGCCACCAACTTTCTTACCACGAAGAATACAGCATAGATCGCCTCAAAAAAGTTGTAAAGAAAATACGGGAC
>JAHENU010000078.1 GCA_018609855.1 Candidatus Nanohaloarchaea archaeon
GTGTGGAAGCTATCATTCTTTCCACCACAGCAATCATGCTTCTCTGGGCCGCAGGATTTTTAATAATCCTGTCACAACTAGAGACGTGGCTGGGATCGTGATACTATGCGAAGAATGTGGCTATACATCATAGGGAGCTTAGTACTGGTCAGCGGTATTATTCCCTTAGCGTATTATCAGATTGTACCGCCGTTCTATTGGATACTCGTGTTTATTGTGGCAGGCATTGCAGCGATGACGATTAAAGTTGTGCAGATACTAGCCGAACCACAGAATGCCAATAAGGGAAAAGTAAGCGGTAAGTCTGCTTGGATGATGGAGGCGGAACATGTAAACGCATTACTGCAAGCTCATCCAGCACGTGAGCCAATCAATTTGCGAGATAACGATAAATCAGGGCATGATGTAAAGATAGACTACAACCCTGTTGATTATCAAGAGCAACACACGCTCTATGCATTCTACGGCCCTGGGCAGGAGACACGGTCAATGAAGCTGGCTATTTACGACGCACACCCACAGTATAAGGATGTGGTGCATTTTGACCCAAATCCGTCGCGTGAGAAAATTAACAAGCCATTCATGTATTACTCTCTATTTAGCGACAGACAGCTCAGCAAACATTCACAGGCTCAAGAACGTGAACAGGCGAAAGATGAGAAGGAATTGAAGATGTATGTGAAAGACACAGATGAAGAAGAACGGGAAGAGCAACGGCAGTATGAAGGGCTGTCTGATGTGTCTCGCGATCAGGAGTTTCCACAACGTAATCGCGAGCGTGGTCGTTAATGCCGTCGGCTGCACCTTCGTATAGAAAGCGTACGATGGCACGAGATGGCTATTATAGCTCTGTGATTCAAAACGTGAGTGGAGCTAATCAGGAAGAAGAAATAGAATATCAGCGGAATAAGATTTTTCTTGGATGGACGCAATTGGATGAACCCTACTATATTGCGAACCGTAAAGAGGACGTGATTCTGCTGGTCGCGCCACGTGGAGCGGGGAAGAGTTTTTTATTGCGGAGCCACATGGGACGAGCCTATCTCGGCGGCTGTAAGTGCTTTATGCCGATTGACACAAAGGCAGAATACCGCACAAATAACTATGCCGATGGGATTCAGTCAAGCTTGCAGAAACTAATGCCTGGCGAGTATCCGCAGCCTATCCCCACTAAAATGTTTATGCCAGCGTTTTTGAAGCAATTTTATCCGTCTGGTGTGCCTGCGTATAACGAAACCTTCGAGTTTGGCTTTCGCGATATGAGCGAACGGGCATGGTGCACACTGTTGAATGTGGACCCTGATAATGACACAGAATTCCCCATTATTCAGGATATTGCCGAACAAATACAGGAAGGGCAGATTAACGGCTGGGACGGCATTATTGACTTTATTGATAGCGATTCTGTGGACGCGCATCCTGCCACGAAGCGAAAGATACGGAATAAGATTAAATCGGCACAAAAGCGCCGCGTGCTAGGGGACGAATATCGTGACAACCCTATTGACCATCTATACCGCTATGATGACAACGGCAAAGAGAAACAAGGTTATGTGGTCGTACAGAACTTAATGAAGAGCGGGAATTTGCCTGAGAATGCGATTGAGCATCAGCTGTATACAGGGATGATGATGGAGGATATTGTAAATAAGCTGCGGGACGGGACGATGACAGGACCCGTCATCACCTATATAGATGAGGCGCATCGTATTGTGCCACGGAATGAGAATACGATCAGCAAGAAGATGACCATAGATTATATTTCACAATATCGTGATTTGGGCGTTCGTGTGGTATTGGCGACGCAATTCCCGTCACAGCTGCCAGAGCAGGGCGTTTTGAATCAGGTCAACAAGTTTATTATGCCGAAGAAGATTGACAGTGCTGATCGTAAGTGGATTCTCGATAAAACCGATGTTTTTAGCTTCGGTGACTATCAAAGAGATACGTGGAAGGACATTTTTTCCGAGATGGGGCCATACGATGTCATGGTCGTCAATAAAAACCCACGAGGCGATGAGAAAAGGTGGGAAATCGTGACCCCTGCGAGTCCATTGTCACGGCATAAAACGTAGCTTTTATAAAGGAATATTGGTCCCTATATATTAGGAGGGGGAGTCATGTCTCAAATACGAGAAGCCGTTTATACTGTGATACGTAAGAGAGGGCCAATTTTTCAATCAGAAATCCCGCAATTTCTTGATAGAAGTTTAATGGGCAATGCACAGAAAGATTCAATTCGACAGCGTATATCGAAAGTGTGCATTCAACTGGAAGAGGAGCGAAAGATTAAACGTTACGAATTTAATTATGATCGGCAGAAAAACGAATATGGCGGTCACATTGCAGAGATGAACGATCAGGATATTCTAGATAAAGAGCGTGGGCCATTACCGACTTATATTTGTGAAGCACGCACTTAGGAACTAGTGTTAGACAGAATATCAGGCGTTGCTGTACTATTACTTAAGTTCTGTGTCTCGTTTGTTAGCGGTGTGCTAATCTGTAATGACTGAGCGAAATTACGGAGCGGCTCGATAAATAAGTCTATATTAGTAAACAAAGTCCACAGACCGATAAATGGATACACAGGCGGCATAAATGTGCCATGCACCACAATTAGTGCTGCATATTCAAGGAATACGATTAGGAAAATGGCGATGGCGTTGCCGCCAAAACTATTCTCAGGTGCTGACATTATGCCATTGAAAAAATTGCCCAGTACCGAGATTAACACAAGCAAATAAGCAATGCTGGCAAAAATATTGGTTATAGCGAAGAGAACGCCAACTTCTCCCGATTCAAAAGCCATCATTGTGGTATGTATCTTCGATTCAGCAGCAAGAAGGGTAATTAATAGCTCTTTCCCGAATATAGCGAAATTCTGTTGTTTTACAGCTGTGATACCGACATGCAATAAATTCAATAGAAGTAAGAGTATTACAATGCTGAACCGTTTCCAGCGAAGCAAAAAGGTGAATGCGCTCACAATTTTACCAACGAACGGGCGAAGTCTCAGTCTTCGTACCATATGGATCAATCAACTGTAAATTATATAAACGATTCCAGCAATTAAGTAACTAACGGAGCAGAGTAAGCTATAGCTCTCTTCAAGTAAGCGGGGCAATGGTCCCCGTGGTTCAATGACAAGAGAGGTGTAGTGATATAGAAGCTCCGAGGTGAAAGAACATGGCAAAGAATAAAGGAAACAACACCGTGTGGATGGTATTGATCGTCGCGATCCTTACCATCGGTCTAGGAACGCTCATCTTCCTTCAAACGCAGAGCCAATCTGTGGTTACTGAAGGAGATGATGGTGAGCAAAATATCAACCTCAATCAGCAATTCGACTTCAGAGGGAAATCTCCGAAACATGATCTGTCGTTTGACCACAAGTTCAACGGCACAAGCTTGAATCCAACAGTCTATGTCTATGACGAGGAACCAGACCACTGGGGAGACTCTCGTCAAGACCCAGCGGACACCTGGGTTGACAAAGGAGACGCATCAAGCGGCACATTCACTGTGCAGGAAACAGTGGCGGAAGATGCACAGAGTGGGAAAAAACTCTGGATTTGGACTGAACTCTCTGGCTACTACGATGAATTCACGACAATCACATTGCCGCGATCTGCTGACACAAACATCAACGATTACAACAGCGAACCACCGACAACGAGTGTGGGCTTGGCTGAAGCTGATTCGCTCTCTCTGAGCGATCAGGACTTGGGCATTTCAACGAACGGGTCCACCAACTCCGATCACTCAGTCGTGCAAACAATCACTGTCAGCCAGGACACCGAATTCAGACTTGATGACCTGACACTGCAAGAAGACGGCACCTATGTCTTCGCTACCGATTCTGACGCTGACGGTACGTACGACGAAGGTATTGACAAGATTGAAGTGACCATTGATGGCGGAGAGAGTTTCACTCCCTTTGATACCGCAGGTTCCATTGATGACTTTGGTGGTAATGACGAAGTTACCTTCGCAGACTTGGACATGACCTTTGAGGATCAGGAATCATTCAACATCCGCTACGATATCACGTGTGCCAACACGTCAACCGTGAAATCTTCAGGAGACGAGAAGTGTGGCGATGGTGAAGACTTCCTTGACTCCGTTATTCTGACCGACGCGGTTGGTAGCACGGCAAGCAACAAACTCACAGGCTAACTTCCACACGGAAAGGTGGCACTTTTGTGCAACATAGGGGGAGATAAGCTCTCTCCCTATCATTCATATCTTTATGTGAGCACTATGGCCTTCATAGGAGAGAAAATTAACGGCGGGACGGCATTTCATGCTACCTTATTTCTGGTAAACGTTGTACCGCTCCTCTTTCTGCTTGTCTGGGGATTCTTCGAGACCAATGTGCGTTCAATCATTGTGAGCCTTATTTTCTTGCTGTTCATTATTGTGTTCTTCGCGCTGGATATGGATAAGCACATCGGCCCTGTAAAATCAACATTTACTCAGAATGCAGTTGCGTATGTTGTTGGATCGTTACTCGCTATTATTA
>JAHENU010000079.1 GCA_018609855.1 Candidatus Nanohaloarchaea archaeon
AAACCACATCCTGTGCCAATATCTAATACATGCTGGCCAGCTATCTCTTGCTGCACTAACCAATCAGCCAATAGCTCAGAATCTTCCCGAGGGTAATATACTGATGGTTTTATGTCGAAGTGCCAGTTTCGGTAGATGTATCTTTCCCAGCCAGTTTCTTGAGAGTTTTTTTGAATTTGGCCATCCCTCTCTTTCGGCAGGCAGTGCATACGCCGTCTCCACTTAATTGCTCTGAGTCTTTTATCTCGCGGCACACAGTGCATCGCATACAAAATTACCGAGTTGTATCATTAAAAGACTTTCTTTCTTGTAGCTCTATCCATACCTTCATCAGTTCTTGCAACGCATGCAGATCTAATTCTCGCACCCGTCGATTGGCATATGGAAAATGGTCAATGTCCCCTTTATTTAAGTGCAATTGTTTTTGTTCGCTTTTCAGTGCCTTTCTCACTGTGTTTTTATTATGGGAAAACAAGGCGGTCACTAATTGAAAGAATTGTGTCTCTGGTATCGCTGGCCGATTTTTGCGTGGATATAATTTCACCAATGCACAGTGCACCTGGGGCGGTGGTGAAAAAGCTGATGGTGACACGGTACGATGATAAACGGGAATCATGTAGTATTGTGTCATAACGCTGATTCGTGAGTATGCTGTATCCGGTGGCTCTGCTACTAAGCGTTCGGCAAAGGATTTTTGATATAGAATAACTGAAGGTATTTGCTCTTGCGCAAGTGTGGCGGTAATCGATGCGGAGAGATAAAACGGGATGTTCGAAACGCAGGCATCATAGTCTAAATCACTTATATTTTCAAACCGTTCTTGTTTTATAGTAATGTTTTTGTGTTTGTTCTGTAGCTGCCGAAGTTGGTGCACACAGTGGTGATCTGGCTCAACAGCAATTATCTCTTGCGCTTCCTTTGCTAATTCTTGTGTGAGTGCGCCAGTGCCAGCACCGATTTCCAATACGCGATCCGTCGGTTGTAGATCTGCTACTTTCACTTCCTCTTTTATTATATCCGGATCGACAAGAAAATGTTGTCCATATCGTGTTCTTGGCATAGGTTGGTTCGCCATAATTGTCACAAATAATCTAACCTTGTTTTTTCGGTGGCGCAACAAACAAGTAGCGTTTCTCCTCACCAGTTAGCTCTTCCACAATTCGTTTTACTATCATATTTTCCAGATTAGATAACGATGAGACTCTGTTCTTAATATCAGCAAAGTCCTCAAACTCTGACTCTTCTCGAGCATCAATAATTTCCCACATGTGCTTCTTTCCAATACCCGGAATCAATTCTAGGGAATGCATGCGGGCGTTGATGGGGTATGCTTCGTTGAAAAATGTAACAAATTGCTTTTCATTATTTCCAACAATGTCCTGCAATACATATTCTAGCTCGGCCTTGGCGTTACCTGTCAGTTCATTGTAATTGATTTTTTTCTTAATAAACTTTACAGCTTCACGTGGCCCATCACCGATATACAACTGTTCAGCTAGCTGCGGTCGATACCCATCGCGGATAGCCACTTCTAGTAAATTAAAATGCTCTGTCCCAATTGCCTGTGCTAACGGTTGTGGCTTTCCTGTAGCATGCCCGTGCTCTAGAAAATCGACAACAATTGCATATTCATCTTTCATATTGCCTCACCTTTCCCTACGCCTGCTCAGGCGCATTGCGAATGGAACGGAACACATTAGCTATTTGTTCAGCTTCATCTTTTTCCAAACGCACACGTTCCTTAGATAATACTGCTTGCACCTGCTCTGGGGTAAATGGAGCGATCTCAACCAGTTTGTTTAGCTGATGCTCTTTTACCTCTTTTACTTGCTGCACTTCTTGCCTAAGCTGTTCAGCCGTTTCTTTCTCTTCTGTTGGCAGCACTTTCTTTAATAATTCAAGCGTCACTTCCTGTGTATGCTTCCTATTTTCAATACTTTCTACCGTCTCTAGTGCATCCCATGCCGTTATATTCTCTGTCTGTGTAACTTTCATACTATCACGCCTCACTCCGTTTGAGATGGACCGGGTGTACGAAAATAGTTTTCTTTTTCCCCCCGTCCCGAATGGCTACCCCGTAGCACCTACCTCTTTGTTCTACAATATGACCTGTCTTTCCATGAAACTGTGGGTCAGGCATTCCATACTGTGCAGCGCTATGGACTGTAATTGTCACCGTATCTCCAACGTTCAATTCTTTCAGATACTGAGAGATGGTGAATTTCTGCCTAATTGGAGCCTTCAATTTTGAACGAGTCTTTGCCCGCATACCAGTACTTTTTGCCATACAATTATCGCCTCACCAAAGTGGTCTGCCAAAGTTTAAAAAAGCTTTTATCAACGCTACTTGGTACTGCATGGTGTTATATCACACCATATATTGTGCTCCGGTGGTTGTTATGGATGAAAATGTGTTGATAGGCCGTATTTTTACCTTTTCCTAACAACTTCCTCGTTTCTCAGATGGCCGTATCGATAATGACAATGCTTCTGTCACTCCTGTTGTCACCACAGTTGTCCAATATGGCCGAGATTCTTTTATTACGCCGTAGCAATCAATTCGTCATTATTAAGGACTCTGGAATGTGATAGCTGGCTATATTGACGAGCTCCGACCATTGCATGAAAAAGGGGTGACGGAAGAGCTTGACATCACTACGGCTTAGATTGCTGATGTCGTGTTTAGTGAATCACATGAACTGTTCGATTTTGATGTATTACGCATATAGTTCATCTGATCTGTATTAGTGCGATTAACCGAAATAATGACGGAGCAGTTGATTGAGAACACAGTGATTATTGCTGATTCAGCCAGTGCAATTGCACAGTTTGAGATGGTTTCGGATCTAAATATGAGTATAGCCGCGGCGTTCCCGTAATTGATTAGTGATGCTGCACATATAGTGATTTAAATGTGAGGACTGTAGTAATTATATGTTAGGCAAATTATTTAGAAAACCGCTGTACCACACGCAATTCGATGAGGACGATCAGACACTATATCTAACGCCAACCATTCGTGATACCGGAGCGTTTGAGGATGGTCGGGATTATGCTACGAAATTTTGGCATTCTGTCAGCGAGTTGGTGTATGAGAAAGAGAATCGCCGAGAATTAATTGGGCAGAAAAGGGGCAGTGAGAGGTTAAAAACAAACGCTATACAACGAGAGGAGCTTCCTCAGAATTATGTTGTACAGCTAGGTAAACGCACACCGGATGATGCTCTACAAATTCTCAGGGAAGAATACGCGGACGTGGTGTCAGAAAGCAATAACCAGGAGTCTGTTCCGCATTTCTCTGTTTTGGAAGATGTATGGAATAAGGGCCGTTTTACCTTTGCAGATGTAGATGAAGCATTAGATGGCAATTAATTCTCTGTATGGATCTCCATCACATCTAATGTTTCCCAGCTGGCCTGTGTACCCAGAACTGTGGCCACATTGGGTTGAGTATTGCCGTTATCGCCAGTCACTAGTTCTTTCAGATAGGTGCCGGCTTCAGCTGTTACATATAGGTCAAACGTTGTCTTATCTATTTGTTCCCAATTGACATTATGCACTGTGCGCTGTCGTTCTCTGTTGGCTCGCCGATGGGCTACGCGTTCCGGTGTCTGTTGACTGATCGTACTTTCTAATTGGCGTAATTGCGTCAGCTTGTTCTTGGGAATAGCATCAGTTGTATTCACTCGAATGCGATATGTTTTAGGATAGTGTGCCCCTTTTATCTCCTGAACCGTGTCTTTGTTAGTGAATTGTAGATCTGTTATGGCTATAGTATCAGCATTGTCTGCATTAATTTGTTTTTGCAGCTGTTGTAGGTTTAAAGACCGCAGCTCAGGCTCTATAATTTCAATGACAAAAGGCCGCTGCGCATAGCAAATGGCATCAACATCCTCTCTGCCAGCACCATGGAATTTTGTCTCTATACCGAATGCGGCTTCACATAATGGGATGCTAATTAATTCCTCGACACTCGTCCTATAGCGCTTACCAAGGTATTCACAGGAATTGCACCCTATGCCGTCGCATTCTCTGCATGGCCATTTTGTTTGTGGAATGCCTCGCTGTAGTTTTGAATACCGACCGTAAATAAAGAGTGAATGTAATTGGATCTCGGCCCGTTCCTCACCAACATTAAATATAATGGTGATGTCTGGCCGACTGAAAGCAACTGTTTTGTCTGTCTGATTGTGGACAATTTTTCCAATCCGCCGATTTAATTCTGATTTCAATGGTTCCACAGATTCTATTCCAACTTCTTCCCATAGTTCTTCTTCAGCTCTTTGTATAATCATTGGGACTCGTGTTCCGATAAGGAAAGTTGTGTATTCATATGGCTCCAACGCGTCTACCACAATCTCTGCATACTGATCAATTTTTTGACAAATGCCCTGACAGATCTCACAATTGTCATTTCTACTGTTTTGGCTCAACTCCGTTTCTGCTGTAAATATATTTTCAGTTATAGTGGTATTATTCTCTACTGCCTGCTGCACCAACCGACCGCGAGCGTCATTTTCCATGCCATGACCGAGGCGGGCAAATTGGCGGCCGAGACAGAAATCACACAATTGTTTCTTTATTAATGCGTCAGTTTTTTCCTGCAATTCCATGCGACAGTATTCTGCTGCAGTTTTTTAAAATGATGTTTGAGGACCACCACATTGTTTTAAATTTCCGCGCAATATACTTCATATGTCTACACGCGTGCATCTGTATATATATGGCAAGGTACAAGGTGTCTCCTTTCGTGCCTTTGTGAGACGTTATGCACACCATAATGCTGTGACAGGCTGGGTCTGCAATCGGCCCGATGGTTCTGTAGAGGCAGTATTAGAAGGTGACCAAGAGGCTGTTGACACTGTAATTAGCCAGTGTCGAGAAGGGCCGCATTTTGCCCGTGTTGACAATATGCAGTTAGTAGAAGAGCCGTACACCAATACGTTTGACAGTTTTGAGATACGGTTTTAGATGATCACATGACCTTCTCCCCCGAACTGCATGACGCCTGTCGTATTGCACAAGAAGCCGGCACAATAGCACGTAATTATTATGGTCGTCAGATTGCCGTGGAGCGGAAAGAAGACACCTCACCGGTGACTCAGGCTGATCGTGCAGTTGAATCATATATCACGGCGGCGTTACAAGAAAAGTATTCATATCCGATACTTGCTGAAGAAGATGATGACACCCGAGAACGGCTGCTGCACGATACTGTCTGGATTGTTGACCCAATTGACGGCACTAGGGATTTTATCTACGGTACTGATGAGTTTTGTATTTTGATCGGACTTGCACAGCAGCAAAGTTCGTGTTGTGGTGTCATATATAATCCTATTGCAGACACCCTTGTCTATGCAGAAACAGGAAACGGCGCCTATCAGAGCACACCGTCAGGAGAACAACAATTGCACGTCTCAGATAAGAATTATTTTTCCCGGATGCGGTACGCCATCAGCCATTTTCACAAAGACGGTCGTCCTCTCGGCATGTGTTTAGACATCCTTGAAATACTTGGCGGTGGCCAATATCGGAAGATTGGTAGCACTGGCTTACGTGCAGCCGCTGTTGCTCAAGGTGTCGTCGACGTATATTTCCATCCAGCGGTCAATCTGTCAGAATGGGATGCTTGCGCGTCAGAGGTAGTGGTGCGTGAATCTGGCGGCATGGTAACTGATATATATGGCTCTCAATTACAGTACAATCAAGAAGCGGTGCAATTACCGCTTGGCTTTCTTGCCACTAACAACAAACGCCATGCAGATATAGTGCGTCACATCTCCCGTTTCTCACATAGCTTTTAGCCACCAAACTGTTGCATCAGATCCTTTAATGGCCCGCGCCGGAAACTCTTTTTCGAGAATTTTTGCATCATATTCTTTGCTTGTCGGTAACTCTTCACTAACTTTCGCACTTCATCTTCGCTTCTCCCAGAACCACGAGCTATGCGTTCTATCCGTGATTTATTGATCACGTCAGGATTATGCTTTTCCTCTTGCGTCATTGACTCCAATATATAGTGGAATGCTTCGATCTCTTCATTGGACACCCCCATTTGTTCTTCGAGATTCTGTGGTAGCTGCATATTAAACATATTAGCTATTTGGGAGAACATACCAGAACTAGAGGCTTTATGGATCTGTTCATAAAAATCTATTAAATCAAACTCTCCTTCCATCATTTTCTGTGCATCTTCGGCATCAATTGTCTCTTCTGCTTTCTCTAATAGCCCTTGCAGGTTTGGTATACCTAACATTGTCTCTATGTAATCCATGGGGTCGTACATTCGAATATCAGTCAGCTGTTCACCTGTGCCAAGGAAATATACCTGAGCATTCGTATGGAAACATGCTGTAACTGCTCCGCCACCTTTGGCAGACATGTCCGTTTTCGTGACAACTACGCCAGTAATATTCATGGCTTCGTCAAATGTACTAGCTAATTCACCTGCACTTTGCCCAATGTCTGCTGGCACGACTAACAAGATATCTTCCGGCTGAGCGGCTGTTGTGATGTCAGTTATTTCGGTAATCAATTCGTCGTTCAGCGCATCTCGCCCTGCCGAATCGATAATTACAATATCACATTCTTCTTTGTGTAACTGGCTAATGCCGTTTCTGACCCGTTCTACTGCATTGTCTGACTTTGGTTTGTAGTAATCTACCTGCGCCTTTTCTGCTACACTGTGTAGCTGTTCTGTAGCTGCAGGCCGGTACGTGTCAGCGGGTATTAGCCCCACTTTCATGCCACGTTTTCGGTAATAATTGGCTAATTTTCCGGCAGTTGCTGTTTTCCCTGACCCATATAGTCCGGCTAGCACGATAGTTCTTGGCTCAAGACTGATTGTAGGTTTCTCCCCGAGAATGGAGACTAATTCATCATATACTACCCGCAAAACATGCTCCTTTAAATTCATTCCCTCTTTTTTCTCCTCTTGCAAGGCCCTCTGTTTCATTCGCTTTGTTAATTGAGATACGATTTCAACAGAAACATCTGCTTGTATTAAATCGCGCTGTATATCCTTCACCAACGCCTGCACATCCTCTTCTGATACCAATGACCGGTTGGCGAATTGCTTCACCTTGTCACGAATTCGACTTAACATAGCTAACGTCTGGCTAGATGACGGAATTATTTAAAAAGCTTGATACTATGGGT
>JAHENU010000080.1 GCA_018609855.1 Candidatus Nanohaloarchaea archaeon
GAATTATTGTATCTGTGCGATTGTTTGCTGAAACCGCTGAAGATCTTCAGATCCCAGAGTATCTAATTCAGGGAGAGAAAGGTTCCGTAATTCACCGTAAATCTGTTCTACCTCGTCAGGCCATGGTGGTGCTCGAGCAAGATCTGGTTCCCGCGGAGCATTGTTAATGTGATGGTGGATGGAACACACTGGGTAATATGCTATATTTTCTTGAGAACCTTCCACTATCATCTGTTCAGCATGATATTCTTCCGGTTCGCCGTTTCGCAATCGCTGTGTTCGTGGGGCTGGCCGTCCACATCGTTCCCCGTTTTCCTGATAGTCACACCGGGCCAGTAAATGGTGCCGGCCATCTCCCTCCACCAACCAATGAGAAATATCAATAATAGGGCCCCACTGTTCACCACGATAGTCAAGATCAAGACCACTATAAATGCCATGATAGCCACAAGCCTTCAATGTAGCAGCTACAGAGAATAATTTAAACCGGGAAAACATCTCCGCTTCATCAAACACAACAAATGTCGTATCAGGCGTAACATATTCAAATGCTTGCTCAGGCTCTTCACCAGAAATCATGTAGCATGGAACCGTTGTATTTTCATCATTGCTAGCTATATAGCCAGCAGTGTCGCGTGTATCTTCCGCCGGCCGAAATGCCAAATAATTCGTCTCTCGTGCATATTGTTCAAGCCAGCTGATGTACTGTGCCAATCGTTGTGATTTGCCAGAGCGCATAGGTCCAAACAGCACTTCTACACGGCCGGGCTCCATGTGCGTGTGGTTGGAAATAGCATCAATAAACTGGCTACTAAGCGGAGGAGAGCGCATAGAACACAAGTTGTAGAAAGAAGAGCTATAAAACTGTGTACGGGCTTCTTGTCACCATTTATGGATAGTAGCGGGTTAGTGTCCGGGGGAAAGGGGTGGCATCACGAATATGGTCAAGATCACAGATCCAGCGAATGACCCGTTCAACACCCATACCAAATCCAGAATGCGGGACTGAGCCATATTTGCGGAGATCTAAATACCATTCGTAGTCATCCAAATCTTGACCTTCTTCCTGTAATCGTTGGATAAGCAATCTGTTATCAGTTTCCCGCTCACTACCACCGATGATCTCACCATAGCCTTCTGGCGCTAATACATCATTGCACAAGGCAATGTGTGGATATTGAGGATCAGTTTTCATATAGAATGCTTTTATCTCTAGCGGATAACGTTCCACTATCAGGAAGCGCGGCGATTCAGCAGTTAAGGAATATTCTTCATTTGATCCAAAATCAACTCCTGAGGAAACATTGAAACCTTGCTCTTGTAATTGCTTAACTGCATCATCGTAAGTCATGCGATCAAATTGCACATTATACAAGGTATGGGGATCTCGTCCGAAAAATTTTAGTTCTTTCTGATTGTATGTGGCGATCTGATTGCATACGTATTGCAGCAATGCAATCTGTAATTGGATATTATCTTCATGTGAATACCAGGTCATTTCTGGTTCAAGATGCCAGTATTCCATAAGATGTCGTTTTGTACGTGACTTCTCCGCACGAAAAGAGGGAGCAAAACAAAAGACTCTTTCTAATGCATAAATCAAGGCTTCGGCATATAATTGACCAGATTGAGATAGATATGCTTCATCACCAAAATAATCTAATGAAAATAAAGTCGAACCGCCTTCACAGGCACTAGCGGTAATCAAGGGAGGTTGTACTTCATAGAAATGCTGATTCATAAGAAATTCCCGAGCTGCCCGGAAGAAGGTATGTTTAATTTTCATCATACTAGTTAACTTCTGTGATCTGAGCCAGAGATGTCTTACATCAAGCAGGAAATCTTCACTTTTATCTCGAGTAATGGGGAATCGTTCAGCTTCATGAATAATTTCAAGTGATGATGCATCCAATTCCAGCCCGGTTGGTGCTCGTTCATCTTCTCGCACATTGCCTTCTATTATAACAGCACTTTCGATAGGCAATGAGGCTGCTTTTTCAAATACATCTTCGGACACACTGTCCTTTTTAAACACACACTGTAATCTGTCCGATGCATCACGCAGAACAACAAATGCAACGTCTTTTGAAGCACGTTGGCGGTATACCCAACCACGTAGGCGGACTTGCTGGCCTGGTGAGATGTCTTCTATTTGATATGACATATTCTCCGTATGCGTACAACATTTTTATGCTTTCGGATTGTTATACTCTCAAGGTACTAAGAGAACACTCTTATCTAGAATATGGTCTCAAAAATCAGCGATCACTACTATTCCGATCTGCTGTCACTTCTTCTAGTGTATATGACAGATACAATCTCATCTGGCAACAAATTCCAGATGAAATCGTGGTTCAACATAATATATTTAAATGATCTCAGAAAAGAAAAAGTAGATCTCAAATACAGATCAATCAACTCTGTTTGGGCGACAGAGTGACTGTAGATACCTAGAATCACTATGGGCGAGTGACAAAGGTATCGGATTTGGGCGTTTGTAATTGAATAAAGGTAGCTATAGGGCGATTAGTCGCAATTGGGCGATCGCAACTAACTTCTGATAAGGTGTAGGTATACCTTGCATAAAAAAATTGTTGTTATACAGCAGCTAAAATTAAGGAGGGGGATAACATGGAACAAATGATCGAAACTACGGACTCTCAAAATGAATTTCCGGACGTAAAAGACGCACAAATTCTTGTCGTCGGTGTAGGCGGCGGTGGAAATAACATCGTAACGCGCATGAACAAAAAAGGTATTGAGGGAGCTGAAACTGTCGTTGTGAATACTGATATTCAGCATCTCAAAATGTCGTCAGCTGATAGAAAGATATTGATTGGAAAAGAATTGACGAAAGGTTTGGGAGCTGGTGGCCACCCAGAAGTAGCACAGCGAGCAGCTGACGAAAATAAGTCAGAACTGCGTGATTTGTTTCGAGAAGCCGATATGGTGTTTTTAGTGTCTGGTTTTGGTGGCGGTACAGGGACCGGTACTTTGCCAGTACTAGCACAATTAGCGCAAGATGCTGACTGCATCACTATAGGTGCAGTAACTATGCCCTTCAATATTGAAGGAGCTCGTATTTCAAAGGCTGAAGAAGGTTTGTATCGGCTTCGTCGCTTTGTTGATACGGCTATTGTCATTGAGAATGACAAATTGCTCAATATTGCTGGCGACTTACCATTGGATCAAGCATTTGGTGTAGCAGATGAATTAATCACTACCATGATCCAAGGCATCACCGAAACCATTTCCAAACCATCGTTAGTCAATCTAGATTACGCTGATGTAAAAGCGATTATGCACTCAGGTGGTGTCGCTGTTGTGGGCTATGGCGAATCCGATACCAACAATCGGGGTAAAGAGTCAATTATCGAAGCATTAAGCAACCCTCTTCTAGATGTAGACATTACCGGTGCTAATGGCGCATTGATTCACGTAGCCGGCGGTGATGATCTCGCGTTGAAAGAGATCAATGAGATCGGCCAGACAGTGCAAAGCAAACTAGATCCACAGGCTCAAGTGATTTGGGGAGCGCGAGTTGATCCAGAACTGCGCGGCAGAGTCCAGGTAATCTCCATAATTACCGGCGTTAGCTCTCCATATGTCCTTGGTAAAATAGAGGAAGAAAGTGAAAACGCCTCTGTGGAAGAGCTTGGCTTACGAATGATAAAACAGTAATGTTGTTTATCGAGGTGCTCTCGAGGGCCGTCTCTGACATACCCTTCCCCCATCTTCCCCTCCCCCACGAGTTGCTTCGTGTCGCGAGCATGTGCCCTTTCCGGGCACCTCTCTTTTTTCTTTCTTCTTCCTTCAAAAACACGCATCATGAGTACTGACATCGTCTTTATACATGGCTTGCAAGGAGAAAAGTATGTCCCAGCATTCTGGGACGCTGTTATAGCTGCGTTACCAGCTCACTATACCGCACACATACCAACATATAATAGCCACTCTGCTATAGAAGACAGCGTTACATCCATTGCTCATTTTCTACAGCAGAAGGAAATACAACATTGCCAGTGCGTCGGCCATAGCTTAGGAGCACTGATTGCAGCACAGGTATTAAATACGCATTCTTCATTACGTTGTGACCACTGCCTACTTATTTTCCCGCCGTGGCACGGCTCACGCCTGGCTCGCTGTGCCCAAAGATTGCCATTTTCTTCCTATCTATTTGGCGCGGCTGTAAATGACATCGCTCGAATGACAGGATCGCCAGATATAC
Organism: Candidatus Nanohaloarchaea archaeon; assembly: GCA_018609855.1. GTDB lineage: Archaea > Nanohalarchaeota > Nanosalinia > Nanosalinales > JAHENU01 > JAHENU01. The sequence goes on from JAHENU010000080.1 coordinate 4,229, forward strand.
CCACAAAAAGCACTGTCGGCGTTATTCGTGGCACACAGCGAATACGGTGGCAACGGCCGGAAACTCTTCTCACCCAGCCATTCTTACTGCCTTCTGCCAATGATGGGTTTCTTCGGCTGGAGGAGACAGCAGTAGAAGATGCTGATGAACAGATATACTTGTATGAGAACCATATGGTGTTTCCCAATAGCAAAAACATGGTCAACGCAATTGTACAATTCCTACAACAAGGCACATTTCGCAATAGAATCAAAGATAAAGAAGAAGGACACTAGTTTCAATTTAATAGACCAGCTACCGTAGGTTTTATAAAGCAACTGGCATAGTGTATAGAGAGATACTATGGACCAGATCAGCGCGAATAAAGTAAAGAAAGGCAGTTACATTATGATCGAGGAAGAGCCTTGTGAAGTAAAGGATGCTGACATCTCATCGCCCGGGAAACATGGTTCAGCTAAAATCAAGATTAGAGCTGAAGGTATTTTCGATGGGCAAACTCGGAATGTAATTAAAAATTCAGGCCAAGCTTTCCTCGTTCCGGACATCAAAAAGAAAGCCGGTCAGGTATTGTCACTTAATGACAGTTTAGCACAGGTAATGGATTTGCAGGACTACAACACTTTCGAAATTGATGTCAGTGGGCATGAAGTAACAGCCGGAGAAGAGATTCAGTACTGGGATGTAAACGGCAAGAAGACACTCGAATTAGGATAGTGGGTGACATATTTAATATCAAAATGTCACTAACCTGATATGGAGAAACAGTCTTATACAGCAATTCGGAAAGAAGTAGTGCGGCAATATGTGCCATCTCGCCAAGAACAGGCCATGGCGCAACGAAAATTTAGAGAGATCCAACAGTATATAGTAGAGCAATTTGCTGTAGATGCTGATTTAATGGGGTCTGTCGGCAAAGGAACATTTGTGACAGGGAATAAAGATTTGGATATTTTCGTCTTCTTTTCTCCTGAAATAGAACGAGATAGTATGGAGCAACGCATTGTGGAAATAGGAAAAGCTGTGTTTACTGCATTTAATGGTACCCACCAAATCACATACGCTGAACATCCCTACGTGACTGGGAACATAGGACGGTACGCAGTAGATATCGTTCCCTGCTATACTATTAACTCTCCCACTGAATTGCACAGCGCCGTAGATAGAACGCCATTTCACAAGGCTTGGGTAAATCAGCACCTGTCACCTGATCAGAAAGAAGAAGTAGTGATATTAAAACAATTCCTGGCGGCTCACAATCTGTATGGCTCTTCATTAAAAATTGAAGGTTTTTCTGGATATTTATGCGAAGTGCTTGTTGCCCTGTATGGTAATGCATATTCGGTGTGTGCCGCAGCACAAGACTGGGAAACAGGAATAGTGCTGGATCCAGAGTCACAC
>JAHENU010000081.1 GCA_018609855.1 Candidatus Nanohaloarchaea archaeon
GTCTGTGGCGCCTCACAAGAAGCCGAACGATTGGTGCAGCTAAAGTCTTCTCGACAAACATTATTCACACTGTCACTCACCACCAGCTCGTCTTTCTGCCCATTGCTGTTATAATCTACTAATTGCTGCCCCTGACAACTATCCTGATATGTCTCAGTGCAACTGTCACTATGACAACGTCCATCATCCTGGACGGTAGACGCAATCTCACAGCTGGCACTGCTCGTATCACAGGTCCAATTCTGTACACCACAACTGCCGGTCATCTGGCCATCTCGCGCATTACAATCAGCCACCACACTAGTATTCGTTGTATTCTGCTCCTCTACACACTGCCCACTGCTACAACTAAACCGCTGTATATGTTGTTGTGCCATCACCGTCTCATTTGAACAGAACCGCGTCACATTTCCATTACTATTGAGTGCAGTGCAATCCTGACTCTCATATTCACATTGAAAGGTATTTGGATTACAGCTGCCGTTGAATTTAGCCACATTCTCAGCACAGAAGTTCTGTTCACATTTACTATCTTTTGGCGTAATATCGACAATAACACAATGCGCACCATTCAACGCCTCACTACAGGTCCAATCCAGTTGGCCGCATTGATTCACCTGTTGGCCATCCCGCTGGTCACAATACACCTTGCTTTCATTGATGCGTGTTGTTGTCTCTTCACAGCCACTGGCCGAGCAGCTAAAGTTATGCATCACTTTTTGCTCAACAACAGTATCGCCGCGACAGACTGACACGTCTTCAACAAAGTCTTGCTTCTGACACTGCACTTGCTCATACTCACAGGCAAAACTATTCGGATCACACGTCCCATTCGTCTTAAACGTCTCGTTACTACAAAAACTCCCTGAACACTGGCTATCCTGCGCCTCTTGTGAGGTCACTTTACAACTAGCCGCGGTGGCATTCTGCTGAACGCATCCCCATTGCTCAAACCCGCACTGATTCAATTGCTGATTCCGATTCGTACAATCCTCTATGGTTGTTACCTGTGATTGACTGGTGACATCGCATCCGTCTGCTGGCTCACAACTGCTGCCAAATGTTGTCGTATTCTTTTTCAACACCGCTCCATCGCAAAACGTCTCCGTTTTTGTGTCAGGTGTGCTACAATCCTGGGCATCATACTCACACGAAAAACTATTGGGATCGCAGGTTCCATTTGCAAAATACGTATTCGCACTACAGAAACTCCCCCGGCAATCACTATCACGTGCTTCAGTATCTATTTTTTGACACGATGCATTGCCCTGTGATGCGACACATCCCCACTGCTCAAACCCACATTGATTCAAGAACTGGCTGCGACCTGCACAGTTCTCTAATGTCTGTACCTGTGAATTACTTTCTACTGTGCAGCCACTACCAGTACATTGGCTACCGTAGGTTGTGGTATTTTTCTTTAACACATTTCCGTCACAAAACCGATCAGTTGTCGTATCCGGCGCCTCACAAGATTCTGTATCATACTCACAGGCAAAACTATTCGGATCACAGGTTCCATTAGTGTGGAATGTACTATTACTACAAAAGCTCCCCTGACATTGGCTGTCCTGAGCTACCATATTAATCTGTTCACATGATGCACTATCCTGAGTTGCCACACACCCCCATTCTTCAAACCCACACTGATTCACCTGCTGATCCCGATTCGCACAATCTTCAACAGTAGTTACGGTCGAACTACTACTGACCATGCATCCGTTCTGAGGATCACATATACTCCCGAACGCAGTCGTATTCGTCTTTAAAACAGACCCATCGCAAAACTGCTCTGTCTCCGTAACGGGCGCCGTACACGCCTGTGTATCATATTCACAATTGAATGTGTTCGGATCACACGTCCCATTCGTCTTAAACGTCTGGTTACTACAAAAGCTATTCTGACACTCACTGTCCTGTGCCTCTACCATCTTCTCACAGCTCGCCTGCCCGTCACTTTCAGAACAGCTCCAGTCTTCAAACCCACACTGATTCACCTGCTGATCCCGATTATTACAATCTTCCACCACAGACACACTAGAACTACTAGACACCTCACACCCACTCCCGGTACAACTACCCACGAAGGCAGTGGTGTTCTTCTTCACCACATTACCGTCACAAAATGTCTCCGATTCCGTTTCCGGTGCCGTACACGTTTCTGTATCATATTCACACGTGAAACTGTTCGGATTGCAGGTCCCGTTCGCATGGAATGTCTGATTACTGCAGAAATTACCTGAACACTCACTATCCTGCGCCTCTACTGTCTCTATCTCACATGAAGCAGTACTGCCCTGCTCCTCGCAACTCCACTGCTCAAATCCACACTGATTCACTTCCTGGTTCCGCCCACTACAATCTTCGACCGTCGTGATAGTGGAGCTGCTGCTTACCTGACACCCGTCCTGGGGATCACAATTCCCGCCAAAATTGGTTGTATTCTTCTTTAACACATTTCCGTCACAAAATGTCTCTGTTTGCGTATCAGGAACCGTACACTGCTCAGTGTCGTATTCACAGAAGAAACTATTTGAATCGCACGTCCCATTCGTCTTAAACGTCTCGTTACTACAAAAACTCCCTGAACACTGGCTATCATCAGGTGTGGTTTGCTTCACAACACACTGCACACCGCTGCTATTACTGCACGTCCATTCTTCAAACCCACACTGGCCAACATTCACGCCATCACGATTGCTACAGTCTTCAACCTCCTGCACAGCTACAACGGCAGTACTTTCCTGACAACCATCTGGCGCGCAGCTAAACGTATGGGCGATCGTACGCTCTTTAATGCTATCACCATCACACAGTAACTCTGTCTCATTGAAATTCTGGGCATCACACTGTTCCTCTGAGAATGTAAAAGTACCATTAGCAAGACAGGTCCTGTTAAACTTACGGGTATTCCCCTCACAGATATTGTCCTGTGTCCGTGGCGCATGGGTAATGGCCAAGTCAAACAGCCGCAGTTTTCCGGTGGTCTGTGACGACACTTCCAGAGCGATACGACAGGAATTTCCTTGCACTGAACAGCCAGCACAATTGCAACTCTCTACAATATCATTCAACGTATCTTTAAACGATGGCACAGATGTGGTTGTCTCAAAGGAGCCGCTCCTGCTGAATTCAGCAGTACCAGTCTTCCCTATATCAATGGTTGGATTATGCGGAAACGTCTCCACAATATCAATCGCAATATCCTGATAGATCTGATCGATATTGAATGTATTTGCCGTAAAGAACTCACCACCGCCTGCTTGGGCAATATCCTGCAAGGTGTTTTGATCAGCGTCACTCCCGAACGCTACTGCATAGACAACAATTCCGGAATTAGCCGCTTCTTGTGCTTTTTGAATAGCTTCTTGCTGTGCCTGAGAGCTACTGCAACTCCCGCTCATACAGCGATTGGCTTTTCCATCGCTCATCACTACCATCGCTTTCACCGGATTTGACCCTTGTTGAATAATGTCGATGCCGGCATCAATTCCACAAGAAATACAGGTAGAGCCACCAGCCGAATACCCATTGATCTCATTCCGTAATTGTGATTCAAAGCTCGTCAATGATCGCGTAGAATCAAGGGTGGATTCAAAACTACTCAGTCCAATTTTCGTCGAAGCGGGCGCCCGATTAAAGATAGTAGATATGAATTGCTTATCCGCATCTTTCGCCGCATCCATCTTCCCGTTTGACCGCATGCTGCCACTCACATCCGTCACCAACACACTATCGATCTTCTTCTCTGTCTGTTCAGTGACAGAACGGCCCTCCACCGACAAATGTGTGTTTGTTATTACATCATCGCGCGGCAGTGTGATAGCGACACTGTCATCGCTCCCACCACCACCCGGGAAAGAAATCAAATGCTCTGAAGAGCCATCAGCAAAGGTCGTCAGAGTACTTATAGCAGGGCATTGACTTGCACTGGCGGCAGACACAAAGGTGGAGAAGCCAAGCACAGCTAGGAGTAACAGAACTAGTTTCGCATATGGAGCTAACACATTTCCTTTACTTGACTGAATTGTCACACCCCTTCCCCCACGTGGTGTTGTGGCAGCACGCGTCTCTCGACACCGTACTGCTATTGGCTATTCGCCCCTGACATTTAAAACGCTTTACCTGCTGCATCACTATTGTAATGCCATGTCAATCCGCATTTGCTTCACAC
>JAHENU010000082.1 GCA_018609855.1 Candidatus Nanohaloarchaea archaeon
CCCATTCCTGACGATACACAAGACAGCACAACAACAGAATTCCCTGTCGTGGCGATTGTAGCTGTTGGGGCCACATTGCTATTCGCTGGTTTCGTAATCTGGCTGGTAGCGCGGATGGATCGCTGAAAGAAGTGACATAAGGGTAAAGTACGATATGGTCAGCGGCCATGCCACCAACCATATCACAACAGTGTGCCTCGTGGAAGGAAAACGGGCATTAACATATAAGAGTATATCGGACAGTACGAAAACATTACGATAGGCCAACAATACGGCCTCACCGTTGCATCTACGGAAAAAAGTTCGATTCTATCCATGCTTTTGATCTACGAACCCCGCCTAGTTTGCCATCTTTCTTCGTTTCTATACGATATATAAATTTATATATCTGCGAAACCCAAAGCAGGAAGAGAAAATAATATATGCATATTATGCGAGATTGGTATGGTATGATTGAATGTTGGACGGACGGTTGTGCAAGAAAGGCACACATTCACGAAATCATTACGGACAGACGGTTTTGCTACCGCCACTTCGCTGAACAGATGCTGTGATAACGATGGCACAAACAAAGCTATTTCGGGCATGGTACATATTTCTCTTACTGTGGTTTGTCCTCACTTTTGGTACAGCGGTGCACGAAGGCGTACACGTCTACGATTTCTATAAGGAAGGCGCTAAAATCAAAGAAGTGGTGTTCCTGGGATACCAGCCTGACAACCCTGGCGTTATGGGCTGGGTTGTCGGCAATGTGACTGAGGACACAAATCCTTCTAATACGGAAACACGGGCATATGTTATCAGCACCGCGGTAATGATGGTTATTGGCTTCATCGGCATGTTTATATTGGCCTGGGATGATATTATATCGCCTCGCACGATATTTCAACGCCATATGAAGGGTGATACGGAATGACTGAAGAAACACCAGCGCTTGAAGCGGTAATGCAAGAACATGCGGACTTGTGCAAAAAACATCTTACTGAAAATGATGCCACATTCACACTACCGCCTACCGCAGTATTATATAGGGATAATGAGTCATATATCTTCATAATGACAGAAATGACGCGAGACCAAATAATTGGGGTTGTCAATCGCATACAACGAACGTCAGCCGATGTGGCGATACTGGCATTTGAAGGGTACGCTATGATTGACGTGGATGACGATGACGACGATCCACTGGATGGCTATGCTAGCGTGAAGGAAGCATTCCAGGCAGGGCATCCCAAAACAACAGAAACGTTTATGATCCAGGGAGTCGATTACCGCTATAACATCCAAAAGACGTGGAGCTGGCGGAAATCTACCACAGACGATGGTGTGGCTTTAGAATTTGAGCACGAGTATGACTCAGCGGACGGCGCATTAACCATCCCCATGACCAATCAGCGGACTGACCAGAGCGGGTAAGGCCGAAATACGGGCGCTGTATAGCCAGTAGTCAATAAACATTAGCCGTGACCGACCCAGAATGAGTCACGGATGGGCGACAGGCTCCAGAACTCACGCACAGGAATGCACCTGGCCTTTGCGCATCCTGTCGCCCATGCCTTGCCCGCGGTCATATCCCTGCTGAGAACAGGCAGACGGGAGAGTGCTGGCAGAACACAAAAAAACTCACAGCTGCTGCTACGTGAGCTTCGCGCCCAACCAGAAGCTCGCCCAGCGTGGTAGCAGCGCCAAATCTTCAAATCCCCCGTTCCATACGCAGCCAGCTGCTGAAATGGTGTCTCTGCCTGTCAGCATAACGGGATACTGTGCACCAAGAAGATACAGTGATCTATATGACAACACAGCTCGATACCGAGAAAGAGCAGCTATTAGATGACTATGTGTCCTATGTGGAGCCGCGTGTCAGCACCTTAACGCTGCGGAACTATAAAAGCCAGGTGCGAAAGTTTCTGCGGGAATATGAGCTAACTGATAGCGACATGCTTGAATATGTGATGCGCGGTGCACAGAAGCGCGCATATGTGCGAAAACAGGCAATGCGGCTTTTCGCGCTATTTATCGGGCGGGAAGATATAGCACAAAAGATACAGGCGACGAAATACCAGGTGAAAAACCGTAAGCGGATGGAAACGCTCACATATGATGAGGTAGTCGAGCTCGTTGAACGGCTGAAAGAATATGGTGAATTCTCATTGGCTGTGGTTATCATGCTCTGTTTCGATACAGGAGCCCGCATTCGGGCGATACTGCGCGTGAAAGAGCGTGATTTCAAAGAAGGTGAGACACCGTCGGTTGAATTGCAGGAGAAAAACGGAAAGTTCATTAATCGCTATATCACGCAGGACACCTATCGCCATGTGGAGGAATTGCTGACAGGCAATCCACAGAGACACGTATTTATCGGCACAGAGGAGATTAGAGAAGGAGTTAGCACAGACGATATCAGCACGGTCTACAGCAGCATGTATAAGCTGTTACGCGCGGTCTCGGAGAAAACAATGGGGAAATCGGTCTCATTTCACTGGATACGGCGCGCGTCGGGTGTGTACTGGTATCAAAAAACCGACAAGAACATCCGTGCCGTGCAGGAGCTATACAGCCATCCTGATCCAGGCACAACCGCGCGATATCTGCGGCTTGAGGGGGAAGAAATCAAAGAGCGGATGAAGCATGAAAAGCGGGAATGGTAAAGTTGCACGACCTCTCGTGCGGCCAAAACCTCACTGGGGCATTATAATTACTATGATACTGCTGGGAACGCTGGCAGACTACATGAGCACCATTAATTTATTACAACAGGATGGTTTTAGTGAATTTAACCCACTCATCAATAGTATTGCCGCACATGCCGATATAACACTTTTAGATGCGTTATTTATCCACACTATTGGCATTATGACCGTCGCTCTGACGCTGGCCTTTTACAGTGCGTTTTCCCGCCTTATCACACAATTTCTCGTTGTAGTAGTAGGTTTAAAAGGATTACCTGCAATATACAATCTGCTGCTTTCCTGGCACATTATTGTCGAGGGCGATATTATTGTTATACTAGCCACAACGGGCTTCATTGCCTATATTGGCTACCGACAAATCATGCCCATCGTGCGGGAAGACCCAGCAGCTGCCTTACGGTGGTGGCGGGTTATAGTGCAGCCCGATGATAATATGGCGGGCTACGGAACTCTTTCTCACAGGAGCGACAGCGATATATCCGCACAAACCAGTCGTCCGTCACATAGCTACTGATAACCTTGTAATAGCTTTTATTACAATGCGGGCAGCGCATCTTCTCTCCTTCACGTAACACGCGAGACGCTTCTTTACAGGTTTGCATATGCTGAAATACCTGATTACGGGGCACAATGTCACCACACGGGCATTGTTTGCGATATGTGTCAATATTGTCAAATATTTGTGTTTTGCCGTGCTGTGGTGTGGATAAGGCCAGGGCCTCCTTCTTCGTGAAGGCCAGCCCTGGTGCTTTTTCTGTTGTATCCTTGTTGCCTTTGCTGACATCTTTC
>JAHENU010000083.1 GCA_018609855.1 Candidatus Nanohaloarchaea archaeon
ACAGCAGTGGAAGAAGGACAGGTGTATGTAAAAATAGACGGAGATAAAGATGACTGCTGTCACAGCTGTGGCTGTGAGGGGTAACATGACAGAAGACAATACAACAGTATATTGGAAACAGCGGCCGATCAGTGAACTGCAGGAAGGAGAATATATTGAAGATGTATTTGTCGTTAAGATAAAGAAAAATCTATTCCAGTATATGAATGACCAGAAACATGGATTTGAGTTAATTCTATCTGATCACTCGGGAAAAACTGTCGGGTATAAATTTTGGGGCGGTGAGCAACCTGAGTTGGTCCAGCGATTGTTTGCCTCTGTCCAAAACGATGATGTAGTGTGGGTTCGTGGAAAAGTACAACGGTTTAAGAATCGGTTAGAGATTGCTTCGAACTACCCCGAAGAGTTTCGTGTATTGCAGACAGATCAATATAGGGTAGAAGATTTTATTCAACCACCAGTGCAAGATCCCGACAAGATGTTCGGGGATATGATGGACTATGTTTCACAAGTAGAAGATCAATCTATTCGATCGCTGTTGCAGCATATCTTTGCCGATGAGAGCTTTGCCGGGCGATTTAAGCAACATCCGGCGGCGATAGAAATTCACCACAATCGGATCGGCGGCTTAGTAGAGCATGTGTTAGAGATGCTGCAGATTGTGGATACGTGTAGCCAATTATTTAGCGGGTTGGATCGTGACTTATTAATCGCAGGAGCCATTCTGCATGACATCGGAAAATTGGATGAAATTGTCATGACCAATCGCATCAAAGGCAGTGAAGAAGGACAGCTAGTGGGACACATCACCCTTGGGTGTACCCTTGTGGCGCAGAAAATGGATGAGCTCGGTATTGAGGGACCATTACGACATAAATTGCTACATTTAATTGCGAGTCACCAGGGCTCTCCACAATTTGGTTCAGCACAGGAACCGAAAATACCAGAAGCCTTTGCCCTCTATTATGCAGATGAATTGAGTTCAAAAGTATCAGAAATCCTCTCGTTTGTAAAAGAAGCCCAGGAAGAAACAGAAGATCCAACTATGTTCCACAAACGCCACAAGCGAAACATCTACCTGCATTAATACCTTTTTTATCTCTATGCATCAGACACATGAGTATGGGCCCGTAGCTCAGCGGTAGAGCACAAGGCTCTTAAGCAACTTTTTGGTAAAGTTGGCAAAAAGGAGAAACCTTGGCGTCGCGGGTTCGAATCCCGTCGGGCCCATTTGGTAAACTTGACTAAAAACAATCTACAAACTTTGAGAAAATACCCAGAATTCAATATAAGATCACTGTAAACCAATAAGAATTCCTTCTATCAACGCAGCAATAAGAAGCAACGGCACAACTACCATAACCAATGCCAGTATTGAGTGCCTGAATCTGAATTTAAATATCTGCCATCTATGCGATGTAAAAAAGGCAGTTCCTAACCGAACTCCTAACGTAAGTGCTATCAACAGTGCTGGCAGTTCAAAAATACCATGCGGCAGCAATCGCCAAAGCGACATAATCCCTCCAACTGATACGGAACGTGTCGCAACGGCGCCGATAATGAGACCATTTGTCATAGCAACAAAAACAGGGATGATTCCAAACACAACACCAGTTACTAAACCTATAACTGCTGCACGGAGGTTGTTCACAAAAAGAAATCCAATCAACTCTACTGTATTCAATGTTTGGACTGTCTGCATGATAGCTGTCAATCGGTCACCAAGCAATGCAAAGATACTGTCAGCAAAGAGAGCACCGATGCCTATGTGCAACACGAATAGAAGAGTAACAAACCGAAAAGCATGTCGAGAATCCCAGAGATAGGTACGTGTTGTTTGCCAATATTTGTGAAAAAGAGAACCCAAACGCCGTATAAATTGCATACTATCCCATGTCATAGTCATGTGCAAAAACGGAAGCAATGTCCTCAAATATTATTAATTGTCTTTCCTGATTTTCTGCCAGCCATAGGAGCGCCATCTTTTAGATTTCCCGAAGCCACAGCTGGCACATACACCTGTCTTCAAATGATAGGCGCCCTTTCCGCAGCGGCGGCAGGCACCATGACTTTTCTTAAACCGAAGTCCTTTCCGTAGTGCGCCTTCTCGAGCCATGATATCACCTTGAAGATGATGTAACTGCAAAGATGAACAGCTTCAACCATGAGAGTTATTCAGGAGAGACAAGAATTACATTGTCTCCTCTAACTAACAAACGGCCATATTTCGTCTTTGTGTCACTGTCTTCAACTTCTGCCTCTTCTAACCACGTGTTTAAATGCAAGTCAAAAGCTTTCAGAGTTCCTGAGATCACTGTTCCGTTTTTGAGCTGCATCATTACGCGATTGCCTTTGGCAAGATCTAATACATCGAGTGGTCGTTGTGACATTCAATTCCCCCATATCCTTGCACATATGCAAGCATTTGACCGAGATGGCACGGATACATATATAAAGATTTGGCTTGTGAGCCAAACAACATGGTACGATGGCACGAACGCTCCCAGCGAAAAAAATCCGGTGGGTTGCGAAAACCAAAGCGAAAACGGAAAAAGTATGAGCAAGGGGCATTTCCTGCTGAGACCACCGTCGGTGAGGAACGACAACGAGTGCGCCGAGGTCGTGGTGGTACTCGGAAGATAGGTCTCAAGCGGACTCACTATGCCAACCTTGTTGATCAAGAAAAAGGGGTCACAGAGAAAGTAGAGATACAAACTGTTGCGGAGAATCCAGCTAATCGTGAATTTGTGCGACGGAATATTATTAGTAAAGGAGCTATTATTGAGACTGAAAAAGGCACTGCACGAGTAACCTCTCGTCCTGGTCAAGATGGCGTGGTCAATGCAATAAAAGTTGCAGCAACGGATACCACCTAAGACAGCGTATGAACATAACGCTTCTCAATTGCGTATTTTCTCTTGAAGAACAATATATTGGTGAGAGCGTACCCGAAATACGACAACAGTTAGAAGAGTATGCACAGGGAAGAAGGACCACCTTCGCCCTTATTATTCACTGGGATACACTGCCAAACACCCATATATTAACAGCCATTGCAACTATTCCTTATGGCCATACGGCAACTTATAGCACAATAGCAGCACAAACAGAAACGCATCCACGGGCTGTTGGTATAGCATGTCGAAAGAATCCACTTCCATTGTGCATCCCGTGCCATAGAGTAATTGGCGCGCATGGCATTGGCGGATATGGATACGGCGTGGCTGTCAAACGACAGCTCCTGGCACAGGAGGCAGACAGAGGTTAATGACTTAAAGCTATGGAAGTCGCCAGTAATATGCGCACTAACATCATTGAACCAGCCTCTTTATTCACAATAGCTTCCTTCCTCGGCCTCTTTGGTGCAGCCAATATGTTAGGAACAGGAGAGGCGGCTGCTATGGAAGGCAGCTTTCAACTGAGTCATTTTATTTTCGGCTTTGCCATAGCAACTGTAGCTTTCCTCTTGCTCTATAAATATAAATTAGATATGCTCACCAAGCTTTGGTTTCGTTTCGCTCTTTTTGCCACTACATTTATTTTCTTCTCCATTTTCTTCACTCTTATACCGGCGCTAGCAATTGCCGGAGGATTAGTTGCCATTCATATTCTTGTGAACAATTGGCATATTCGAAATGCAATATTCCTTTTCTCCTTCGCTGGCGCAGGAGCGTTCTTTGGGATACTTCTTACGCCACTCACCGCGTTAGCAATTATAGCCATTATTGGCGTATATGATGTCATTGCCGTCCGGCATCTAAAGCACATGCTTTTTCTCGCCCGTCGTGGTATAGAGACAGAGACGTTACCTGGTTTTATATATGCAAAAAAGGGTGATGAGGGGGATATAGCCATAGAAGAGTCATCCGATACAGAAGTCATAGAAGGAGAAACAAAACAGGTGGGGGCACTCGGTGGTGGAGATGTAGTTTTTCCAGTTGTATTTAGTGTAAATCTACTGAAAGTGTTTGGGCCACTGGCTGCCATTACAGCCACTGGTTTCTCCGTCCTCAGCCTTATCGCTCTTTTCTTACTTGCAGAAGAAGGCATTTCGTATCCAGGCATTCCATTCATATGTTCAGGAACTTTGTTGGGATTCATTGTTTGGTTCTTGCTGACGCTCATTTAAAGCCGTGGAAGAATACGGAAACCTATACGTTCTACCGCAATGACAACACGTTATGTTTTTCGTCTGTTTCTCTGAATTAAGCGTTATTTTTGCAGTCGTTCCTGGCTTTAATAGCGAATAGCAAGAGCGACAATACTGGCGTTTTAAATCAGAAGGGATTGAGACATTTGACTTCTCGGAAATACGTTTCGCCAGTTGTAAATAGCGTCGAGCTTGATCTTGATCCTGTTTCACTACTGTATCTGCTAACTGGAAAAGATTGTGTATCCGTTGCAATGCAATACGTTGTGAAATTCGTTTGGAAGGTCTCACCTAAAATACCTCCACAGAGCAAAAGCGCCGCTCACAAATGCAAAAAGCGCTAAGAGACTAATACCATGCAAAATAATACTAAAATTACCTGAAACAAAAAAGGCAAGGTTATAGGATATAACAAAGAGCGGAAATCCAAAAAGCAAGGGCCAAAAGCGCTTTTGCGAATTGCGATGGAATCGACGATAATACACAACAAGCTCTACCATCAGAAACATTGCAATAATAATGGCCACTAATAGTAATAGTTCATACATAGTACCACCGAATGAAATGATGAAAAATTATCAGTATCACCAATAGTAGCGTCAGGCGGATAGCTGTACCGAGATAATAAGGGATGACAGCAGATCCAAGAAGGGAAAGGGCATAGAGAAGCAAAAACATTACTATCATTGGCCCATGAGCTATACGCTCGCCTATAAAGAATGCACGGAAATATACATAAATGCTGTAAGAGCTAAACATGATTATTAAGGCAGCGATAAATGAGGTATATATCAATACGGTCTGTGAGGAAAGGGATCCGATCATGGTATATATTCGGAAGAAGACGTTTATGTGTTTTTTCACTCAGTTGCTGCAGTAATCCATCGACGTATTTCTCCCTCTCCAAAAGCGACAGCTGCCAAGATGAAAGGAATAACATGATACATCAGCCTAAATAAAATAAGAGCGGCAATTACATGTTCTTTTGGAGCAAATGGCGCTAACAGAAGAATCGTGCCAGAGTCAAAGACACCTAAACCAGCAGGCACATGGCCAACAATAGCTACAAACATAGCGACAGTGAAAGCAACCAAATACGGTACTAGAGGGACAGTCTGTACACTAGGGAAAAGGACATAGAGCAAAAGAGCTTGTGCTATCCAATCCCCGACACCGTAGCCGATTTGACGGGTGGCCAACTGCCATGAAGGGATAGGGATTCGCCACCGGAACAGCCGTACGGATGGAATGCGAACACAGGCAAAAAAGTAAATGACTACTGTGAGAAGAAATACCGCAGCTATAAGGCGGAAAAGGAGAGGTGAAAGGATTTTAAGTTGCGCAAGGGCGGCAGATGGTGCCAATAATAACACAGCACCACCAAGGACTGTGAAACCAAACCAAGAACTAAGACCAACAAAGGCAATATGTTCGGTAAATTGTTGTGGTGTTACGTTCCATTGTGTATAGATTCGAAGGCGCGCAGCACTGGCACCGAGGAAAGATAAGTTAAGTACATTGTTGAATGCCTCGCCCACTGTCCCTGCATAAGCAACATTGCGGAAAGGCAGTCCGAGTTGTGTGTACCGAGCGGCGGTATATTCAAAACCGATTATCATACCAAAACTGACTAGTGTCAGCCCGATAGCAGCTGCGATTTGCCATAGTGCCACTTGGTGTATGGCTGAGAGAATGCGGGTCAGCGTAATATCTTGCACCATCTGAGCGAGAAATAGTAGCGAGCCAATTAACAAAGCAATGCCAACTCCGGTCGCCAACCAGTCAAACCAGGTGCGGGTCATGTATACTGATCCCCAGTGCTGGTTTATATCTGTAATGAAATGTTGTTATACAGAAAGAAAAGAGATGAGGAATTCTATGCGCCGTGTGGGAGTCGAACCCACGTCTCCACCGTGGCAGGGTGGTGTCTTAACCACTGGACCAACGGCGCTCACAATTCTATATAAATCAAAAAAGAAAATATTTATCTCTTCTGCGACTACTGCCAATATGTCAGCGAAACGGCGGCATAAATACAAAAATGAAAGTGAAATGACACAATGCGTGGTGTGCGGGGAGCCAGCTACTCGTCTGAACAATGCACGCCAACCAGTCTGTCGACAACACACGGAAACAACCATTGATGTCGCCTGTCCTACCTGCGGCCTCCCTATGGAAATGCGTGATGGTAAATACGGATATTTTTGGGGTTGTACAGGATTTCCTTTGTGTGAGAAGACATTGTCAATCAAGCAACAATTACAGCAACAGAGTGATACCGATACATAAGACCGATCGTTAACCTCTTAAGTGCTGCGACATATATAAGAAATGAGGGCCCGTAGCTCAACCGGACAGAGCGCGCGGCTTCGGAATCATTCGCTCTATTATAGGCGAATGTTGCAGAAAATTGCGTTGCAATTTTCGGATGCGTCTTTTTTTAGATGACGCTGAATGAAGACACCGCGAGGTTGGGGGTTCGAATCCTCCCGGGTCCGGACGGTTTTTAGTATAAGCCCTTCTTCTATAACTTCCGGTAATAAAGAAGCTGTCTAACAAAGTACCGCTTAATTATTAATATTTGTAAACAACGGATGGAGGCAATGGAAGAGGAAGAACGGATAACTAGTCATGGCTCACTTATTCTTACTAATAAGCGACTAATTCAGGAAAAGAAAAGTGGGTTTCTTGGTTCACAGAGGCAGCATCATGAAATACCGCTGGATAAAATTGATTCGATTACTTCTAACTCACAAAACTATCAGTGGATGTCCATCTTCGGAGCTGCTACTTTTATTTTTGGATTTTTATTTGAAGTATACGCCAAAATAAACGTTCAAAATGCAATTTTTCAAATTGTTGGATTTTCATTGGTTGTTATAGGCATTATTTTCTTTATATTCGGGTTTTTGGGACAGCATCAGGTGCAATTCCATTCCGCTAATTCCGTCATTCACGAGAAGCAAAAAAACATCGAGCCGTTTGTAGAGAAACTACGAGAGGAGCTTTACCGATAGACTAAATAATTCCTCCTTCCTTTTCTGCTGATTTCGATCTTACAACGGTCTGATTCTGGCACCGGGGAAGGACATCAATTGCTTAACTGTACTTGTATGCAACATCAACCTATATTTTGCCGTACAGCCTTCCAAGCCTCGTAGCGGTAATTTAGATAGATTATCATCAAAAGAATTTTTTATGTTTCACAACATGAATGCAATACATGTCACAAAGAACATTATTGCTTGTTGTTTTTATAGGGGCTGTTATCGGCATATACGCCCTTAGTGGGAATGCTC
>JAHENU010000084.1 GCA_018609855.1 Candidatus Nanohaloarchaea archaeon
ATAGTGGCTATACTGGTCCGTATTCACTGCGGTCTCCAGTAACGGTGGATATAAGAAACACTACTTACTCTGTAGGTGCTGAAGTCGGGTGGCCAGAAAATGGTAATATGCTCTTACTCCGCCGACAACTTTTAACGTATGGTCGGGAAGAGCCACCACTTGCCGAGAAATCAATTTCTTATACGGTGTATGAGAATACTAAAGATGGCATAGCAAAAATTAGTTTATTTGTATGGAGACGATAGTATGCAGACTGGATTTGTTCATGCCGTTGATGCAGTGTTGGCCGGTGTCATTTTATTGTCCTTTATGGGTGCCATGTTTCCACCGCAAGAAGAGGTGAATTGGGATGCAGTTCATTTACGCTTGGAAGCGCATTCGTTAATGAGTGCGTTGAAGGACGCTCATTTATTGGATAAAATTGTTTTACGGGACGATAAACAGACCTTAGATGCGTTTGTACAATCTGTGTCTCAAAATAAAGAGTTTGTGGCGCGGGTTTATAATGTTCCTGATGGAGAAGTATCTCTTGGATATTTGATCGGTGATAATGCTACCGTGGTGAGCAATGTGTCGCGTGGTGATTGGAATGGCAGTGGTTTACCCGACGCAGAACATTATGCAAATGGTACGCTCTTCAGTGTTCCATTTGTCCTCAGTGATACACAGTTTGATGGTGTGGAACGGTATGATTCAGTGAATTTTGATTATGAGAAAGATGGTTTGTTCAATGCATCTGGTGATCCGGGAGAAGGACCGTGGCAACAAGGCACGACATTTGTCTGTGATGCGCACTTTGCTAATGTGAGCGCCTGTAACGGAGATCCTTATACGGTTGGCCCTTTAACGCTTTCTGAAGGTCTTGTTGTCCACAACGCTTCTAATGCAAATGCGTTTGCCCAACGAGTGAGTGTGGCACAATTTGATGGATTTCGCACAGCTTTTTCAGTATCCACTGTCAATCCGTCTTATCGGCGTGTGGGAGAGTACGATATTCTTTTCATACCGTCAGAGAGTAACGTTTCCCAGCATACAGATGCACTGAATGCATTTCTTGATCAAGGCGGTTCCGTATTACGACAGACAAATACTATAAATGATTTTGAAACAGATACGCTGGGATTTGAAGACCGTGCGTTCCCACCGGCTGGAACTGGCACAGCCACGTTTGAACAAGAACGAAATGCTTCAGGTTACTATCCAAAACAGTTTTTCTCCTCCATGGAGATGCAGATTCACGACTATATCGCCCAGGAGCGGTTTTTTGAGGAACGCAATGCTTCAGAGCCGGAATTATTAGAACGTAGCGGCTGGAATATTACAAATATGACCGGCACCCGATTTTCAACTGGCAATTTCTTCATTGCTGGAGAAGAGTGGCGGGTGGTGACGCCATCCCATTACAATGCAACGTATGTGTCTGATGATACAACCTTTACGTGGGACGAACGCATTGAAGAAGGAGGGCGCTTTGTATTGGACGATGGGGCTTTCAAAGCGACACGCATATTTCCATTTGCGTTTCAGCCATTGAGTGGCTATGAATTCACATTGAACACCTTGCAGGCTTCTTCAGATACTCCTGTCGCTCTGTTTGATCGCAAACATTACCAGGATGGCACACCAGCACAGGCGGTGTTGTATACGGATTCAATTAATGGCACTGGTGAAGCTGCTGTGATTGGTGAGGCTGCGCACGGTTTGGATTATGATAATCTGTTGAAATCAGTGGCTTTGTTTCTGACGATAGAAGACCGTGAACTTGGTGGTACGCCATTACGACAAACACCGATTGGTGACAATTCTATTGGTGTCACGCATTTCAGTGTGCCACAGAGTGACGTGACAGTGCCATATGGTCTTCAATTTATCTGGTGGTATGCATGAGACAACTGATGTTTAGCTTTACTGTACGGAGGAAGAGGAAAGGCCAGTTTTTCATCATCGCAGCAGTAATTATCGGTATGATACTTTTCACCGTATCTCGTTTGTTGATTACAACCCCTGTCAATGAGTTTGATCTCACGACTGGTGTGCCCACCCACAATTCTATTGTGTCTTTTGTAGATAGTCTTGACGACCTGAGCAAAGCAGAGCAAGATACGGCATTATCAGTCGCAGAGGACTGGTATGATCGCTATGGGTTTTCTTTTCAAATCCCTACAACGTTACAACAAGGCGCTGGGGCCGATGTGTCGGGGAATGGCCATGACGCCACTATCCTTGGCGCTACGTTGGTTGATGGTAAAGAAAGCTTAGGTCTGTCCTTTGACGGTCGTGATAGTGCTATTATTCCAGACGATGCTCAGTTTGATCAGACGAATTCCTTTTCGATTGCCGGCTGGTATACGTCGCAGGAAGCCGTTGATGGCACAACCGCGTCTGGTGACTGGTGGAATGATAGTTTCGACCTTCGCCGACAAGTTACCTTTGATCAGTGGACAGGAACGGGTACACAGAATTTGACTAACTTCCCTGCGTTGATAGAATTAGATACCAGCAATTTCAATTACTCCAATGCTTTGGCAAATGGCCACGACCTTCGTTTTGTTGATAGCGACGGTTCGACTGTTTTAGACTATGAACGCGCTCAGTGGAATCCGGGCGGCACCTCGTACGTATGGGTAGAAGTGCCCCAATTAGAAAATACTGGTGATGATTCTATCTGGCTCTACTATGATAATTCTTCGACAGTGACGGATGGCCAAAATGTGACCGGCACCTGGAACGGCCAGCAATTGGCTGGTGGATGGCATTTTGATAACGTAACTGAAGGCAATGTGTTTGGACATGCGAGTGATAGAACTACGTCCGGTAGCTTGAGTAATACTAACACTTGGGAAACATATGCTTCTGACTCTATAACGACGAGAGATAGCATTCTTATGGTTAAGTCTGATTTGACAGTTACCCCTGCCAATCATGATGCGTTACAGTCTCGTATAATGGTAGACGGAGAGCAGAAAGTTGATGCCCATGATGACGACGATAATCCAAATACTATCCGTGAATCTCTCAACCTGTTCTGGATTGGAGAAGTTGATGCGGGCACACATTCTGTTAGTGGAGATTGGCGATCCTCTGATAGTACTGAGTGGTCTATTGATGAAGCACGGGTCGATGTTATAGAATTGAACCCGGCAAAGACTGATTTTCAGTTTGGTAGCACCAGCGGTGGCTCTGTTGGAACGAATTGGGAAACCAAGGTATCAAAAACCATTACAGTAGATGCGGACAACAATGTTTTAGAAATGCGCGGGCTGTGGACAGGACAAACGGGGAACAATCAGGATCAATTTGCCCGCATTTTGTTGGACGGAAATGAGGTGTCATGGTCAAAAGGGGCTACTTCCAATGGAAATGATGATGCTGACGTCTCTGTGGTTGCCGCTCGTGAAGTTTCTGCCGGATCACACACAGTGCAATTGCAAGTGAAGGCAGAATCTTCGAGCACCCATTATGACAGCTATCTGGGCGTGATTGAACATAAGGGCTCTGACGTTGTACTTGCGTCAGATCGGCAGCAGTCAGGAAGTACCGGTTCTAGCAGTTGGACTGATTTTAACTCTCTGAATATCGATGCCCAGAATAGTTTGTTGATGACTGATTTCCAGTATTCATTAGATACCGGCAATAATGAACGCTGGGAGGGCCGTATTTTGGTTGATGGAGAAGAAGTGGGCTGGAGTGCTCATGGCAATTCAGACAATAATTTACACAGCACCGTCCACGCTCACGGCCTTACAACCGTAATAGATTCAGTGAGTTCGGTGACAGGCCAGTGGAAAACGACCGAAAGCGGTTCGGTGAGCAGCAGTAATTTGGTGGCCATTGCCTTGCCTCTTAGCACTACTCCTGATCATTCTGGGAACGAAAATACAGGGAATTTAATTCAGAATCCTCTGAGGACGAGTGACTGCCAAGTGGGCAGCTGTTTTGCATTTGATGGCTCAGATGATTATGTTGGTTACGGTGATATATTAAATCTAGGAGAGGTCACTGTATCTGCATTGATAAAAGCCAATGATCCAGGAGCAAGCGGTGAGCAAAAGATCGTAAGTGGAGGGTTTGCCAATAAAGGAAATGGTGCGTCTGGCTACCATCTTTTTGTGCAAGGAAATGGAGATACAATAGCTGAGATTGCAACGAGTGAAGGAAAGAACTATTATGCGGGAAACAAAAAAGATCCTGTGTCTTCAGATGAATGGCACCATCTAACACTAACTTATAATTCGTCACGTCTTCAAATATATAGGAACGGTGAGCTCCTAGATGAGAACGCAACTCCTTCCGCACAGATATATCACGGCAAAGGAGGAGAATTTTTCATTGGGCGAGAGTCATGGGAATTTGATGAATTCTTCAATGGAACCATTGATGAAGTCAGGATTTCAAATGTCTCAAGAAGCGCGGCCTGGATTAATGCCAGCTATCAGACACAACAGAATCCGCAGGATTTTGCGAAGATAGGCGACAGTGAGACGCAGAGCTCGTCTGTTAACACCTCGGCCGTGACTGCAGGAGACCTATTTTTCAAAGATGAGGCGTATGGCATTCGTGCTATTTCTGGTAGGCTGTACGGCTATATTGGCAACAGTTCTCCTGTCTCTGTACCGATGCAGGGCGACTGGCAAC
>JAHENU010000085.1 GCA_018609855.1 Candidatus Nanohaloarchaea archaeon
CACATGTGAGCAAAAGACAGGCTGCATCCAGGTGGAGAAAGAGGCGTTTGACCGGCAAGGCAATAGCATCAGCGCCGTGCCACAATTTACGTTTGTATTAGATAATGGAACGGTGAAGAAAAATGATGCGTCAGGCACTGTGCAATTTACAGAAGTGCCGGTAGGAGAACATCAGGTCACCGAGCGCGTGCCGCAAGGATGGCATACTGTATCGATAACACCAGAAAATGGGACGGTCAGTGTCAGTGAAAGTGACCAGTGTTCTGTGGTGACATTTAAGAATCGGCAGAACCCCATCAAGCGGTTCTGTAACGGCAGTGTGTTGAAAGAAAATGATGCAGGCAATATTCGCACTATTCGCAATTGTGCAAGTAAGAGCTTTGAAGAGGAGCTTGGTCCGACCTGCACTAATACGACGGTGGTGGATCAAGTGAGAGTGCATGAATTTAGCTGTGTTGAACACAATGGCGGTGCCGAATGTCAGGAAATCAATACTACGATAGAAGAAACGCATGTAGAGGATTGTAGCGCCCGTGATGGGAGATATTGCACCAATTCGTCTGGTACTGAGAGACGGGAGTATGCGTGTGAGGCGGGTCAGTGTGTGTTCAACGTGACTGCACAACAATCCTGTGGCCCCACTGGCTGGACCGGCGGTGGTAATACAGCAGGCTTTGCCGATCCAGCATGTACCTTTGTTAATAGCACCTGTGTGGGAACCGGCCCGCAAGCAAGCTGTACACAGACAACGGTGGCAACGGAAGACTTTGACCAAAAAGATGAGCAAGACATTTGCATTGGGAAGAAGCAGGGCAGTCGTGACGCTTACTGTCAGCTCGATTCCTGTGACGAAAGCAACCCTAGCAACGGCTGCAATGCAAGTGTTACTGAAACCGCACAGAGTTGCAGCATTAGTTGCGGCGCCAGTTGTGAAACGGACAATGATTGTCAACCATTCCTCGCCAACAATACATGTAACTATGCCGGCAGCTGTTCTACGCAGAGTTGCGGTTGTGATTATCAGCAAGATGCCTGTCCACAGCCAGGGACGGTGAAGAATGGGGTCTGTCATTATGGTAGTCAGCAATGTACTGATACTGGCTGTCAGTTGCAACAATGTGATGTGGCCGAAGATGGTGTATGTGATCCAGAACAAGGTTGTTTGGTCTGTCGAAACACGAGCACCATTCAGAATCAATTTATCAATAAATCCAATATTTCGGTCTCAAACACCACGTTACAGTTTGCAGAAAATGGAACCACATTGAGTCGTTTTTCAGTTAATATGAGCAAACAATTGGAGATAACCCACGCAAACTTTACGATTACTGGGAAATCGGTTGAGTTTATTGCACAGCAATTGGTAGATGCGGTATTGGTCACGGATATAAGCGGCAGTATGGCTGGCGCTAAGTTAAGTGAGGCTCAGGCAGCTGATAAAGAGTTTATTAAGCTCGTATTGAACTCTACCGGGAATAAGGTCGGATTGGTGAGCTATAGCTCACAAGTGATGAGCTCCCATCCATTGAGCACCGATCAGCAAAGTTTGTTCGACGAAATCGAGTCCTATGTGCCAGTTAGTACCACGTGTATTTCCTGTGGTGTGCATAAGAGCATCGATCTCTCGAATGGCAATAATCGGGTAAAGGCTATGGTTGTTATGAGTGACGGGATTGCCAATCGGTGTATCGGCGGCAGTAGTTGTACTGAAGCGACGGCGAGAGAAGAAGCTATTGCCAAGGCACAGGAAGCGTGGCGCAATCATAGCATTCAGGTACATACTGTTGCATTCGGGAGTGACGCTGATCGTGCTACCCTCAAGACTATGGCAGACGTTGGTAATGGCTCGTTCCGGACTACAAATACCTCTAGTATTGTGGATGTGTTCCGGGAGATTGCGTTTGATTTGGGTATGGCTGCGCCGACGAATGTATCAGTGGATGTTGGTGATGATGGACAGGTGGAATTGGCCACGGCAGGCAGTTTGGATAATGCGACGGTGAACTTTACGTCCTCATTGCAGCAATTACGGCAGTGTTCCTGTGCTGGCTGTACTGTGCAGAATGATAGTTGTGTCATTGATATTGCTGTCTCTTCAGAGACACAGGGTGACGTGGCTTTAGGCAATATGAGCATTCGGGCCTGTCGCTACCTGCCTGATCTGAATGCGTCAATGAATGATAGTAATGGTTCACTGCCTATGCCACCATCTCCAGTGAATGGAACAACTGAAACTGTACTGTTGTCAGAGGTGGCGTACGATACGACAAGCTCTGAAGCAGATGAAGAATGGATCGAGTTATATAATCCGACTGGTAGTGCGGTGAACCTTTCGGGCTGGACAGTAGCCGACAATAGTGGCACGTATGGGCTTTCTGGCCAGATTGAGAGCATGGAGGCGTTTGTGGTGGCTCGTAATGCGTCTGTATTTAATGATAGCTTTAATGTGACGGCAGATCTCGGAAACATGGGACTGTCTTTGAACAATGGCGGTGACAGTATACAATTGCTGCAAGAGAGTGGCTCGACGAGTGATTTCGTGGCGTGGGAGGAAGGCGCTAATGATAATTATTCAGATTGGAATCTGACGGCTGACGAAGGCTTGTCTCTTCAACGCATTCCTGCTGATCAGGATACTGATACGCCGCAGGATTGGCAGAGCAATAGAAATGTAACGCTCGGTGTGGCATCCCAACAGACAGTGAGTGAGCAAACGCATGCGATACCGGTATACGCTGGCTGGAATTTGATTTCAGTGCCCGTGAACGTGTCAGATTGGAATGTGTCGTCTGTTTTGGCTGACATTGCCGGCAATTACAGTGTTGTTATGGAGTACGATGGAGAGAACAGCCAGTGGTTGACGCATTCACCGTTGTTGCAGGGTAACAATGACTTTAGCCGGATGGAGGCTGGCAAAGGCTATTGGTTGAACGTGGATCGCAATGCTACCATTACCGTGGAAGGGCAGCCATTTACCTCTCCAGTGTCTGTGCCGCTTACCGAGCAATGGAATTTGCTTGGCTATCCGTCATTGGACAGTAAGAATGTATCACAGGCATTGCAGGATATTGATGGGCAGTATAGCGTGGTGATGACGTATGCCAATCAGAATAAGACCTGGCTGACGTATTCGCCGTTATTTGACGGCTTTAATGACTTCACTATTATGCAACCGGGTAATGGGTATTGGTTGAATGCTGACACCTCTGTGACGGTGCAGCTGCCGTAGCAAGTTGGCATCGATAGGTTTTTATACCACAGATGCTCATTCTGTTGCATGGACAAACGGCAGGTGATTGCCGGGATTGCGGTATTGGTAGTTGCTGGTGGCATAGCGGCTGATACGACTATCCGGGGTGGTGAAATCGTTACCTCTATCCTGCATGCTGACAGTGTGCAGAGCGGCAATGTTTCGACGAAAACGGTAAGGACAAGCACTATTCAGTTTAACGCTTCGCAGTCATTGGAATCCTGTCAGAGCGGTGCTGCTGGCCTCTTAGCCATGAATGGCACCGAGGAATTATGTTTTTGTAATGGCAAAGAGTGGCAATGCGGCCGGAATATGCAAGGTATGGAGTTAAAAATGGCCGATAGTACTCCCGGTACTAAGAACGTGTTTGTGACCAAAGCGACATTCGACGGGAGTATCAGTCGAAAGCCCAGTGAATCATTAGAGGGGTTGGATTTGGCCAACTATCGCTGTCAGCAAGCAGCTGAAGATGCAGG
>JAHENU010000086.1 GCA_018609855.1 Candidatus Nanohaloarchaea archaeon
AACAACAACATGCAAATCACCGGAGCGCCGGTCTTCCAAGGCCCTCAAGGCAATACAGCGCGCTTTTCCAAATTCTGCTCCTCAGAAGGCATTCAGCGCTTTAATGTCTCAGGCAACACGTTGGCCGGCTGTCCCCACGTCGACCCAGTCAGAGGCATGCAGCGGTTAGTTATGGTCTCGCAAAATCAGAATGGCCAATTGATGGACCAAGATGTCAATGCGACCTTAGTACAATTGTATTTGAGAGATGGGGCTGCTATGCCCGAATTTGAAAAAGTCGAGGAAGCGTCTAATGGCTTTGTGAAAATGTGGAAGGTCAACTATCCGGACTGGGTAGACAAACGATTACAACAATATCGATCGGGGGAGAAAGAACCACCGTTTTAACACAAAGAGCGAAACTGTCTAATAATTTCGTACAGACAGAACGATATGGTATCGTTAGGACCAGTACTGCTGGCGTACGGGGCCATTTTTCTCTTAGCTCTCTTAGTCACGAAAGCGTGGCAGAAGTTGGCGTTTCGTGCTGGCCTGACCACTGTCGATCAGAATAAAGATAACAAACCAACGATCGCAGAGCCAGGCGGCTTGGCAGTACTTTTGTCATTTCTCTTGGCAGTATTAGGCTTTGTATTCGTAAAAACATACATACTGGAGAGTCAAACGCATCTGGTAGAAACATTCGCTCTCCTCCTCTCCACACTATTAGCCGGCTCGTTAGGATTTGTCGATGACGTATTAGGCGGGAAGTTAGGCTTTTCACAAATCCAAAAAGTGATATTGACTGGTGTGGTAGCCATACCTTTAGTAGTAATTAGCGCCGGTAACACTACAATCGCTGTGCCTCTCATCGGTACTATTACCATAGGCTTGCTCTACCCATTAATAATTGTGCCCATTGGCATTATCGGCGCGACCAATGCCTTTAACATGATAGCCGGCCTGAATGGCCTGGAGGCGGGCATGGCAGTAATTATGTTAGCCACATTAGGAATTGGCACCTATTTAAACAACGTCCTTTGGCTCACGTCACTGGTATTTGGCATGGTTGTCATCCTGCTGGCCTTCCTCCGGTATAACACTGTCCCTGCTTCTATTCTGGTTGGTGATTCCTTTACCTATGCATTGGGTGCCTTTATTGCTACTGTCGCTATTCTTGGGGATGTGCAATGGCTGGCAGTATTCCTTTTTCTCCCGTATTTTATTGAATTAGTGTTGAAATATCGGGGTAAGTTCGATGTGCAAGCCTTTGGGCACCCAGATGCAGGGAAACTCTACCGGCCCTACGACACTATCTATTCATTGAATCATATCTTCATGACCGGCCGATCTGAACGCAGTATTGTGTGGACACTGTGGTCAATAGAAATGGCCATAGCTGTCTTAGCGGTATTGGTGCTGTATTGGTAAAACAAGGCTTTAAATACTTTGGGGAGGGTGTTCGAAACATGGCCCTGGAAAAAGCCTTTACGCATCTCTGGACCCATCTCCGTACCTATTTCACCGTGTTCGTTGCTATAGTCATCGGAGTGGCAGTATTACTCGGGTTTAGTGCAGCGAATGGCACAATGGTACCGCTAGGAATTGAATTTTCAGGTGGCACTGAAATTATCGCCCAAGTTTCCTCTCAAGACAGAGGAATATTCCAATCAACCATAGGCCGACTCAGCGGTGAGTCAGTAGCAGTGCGTGAAGTAACTCGAGGAGGAGAGCAATGGGTGTCAATGGAGACACAAACACAGTTAGAACAATCACAAGTACGCTCGGCGTTGAATACGAATAATGTTACTGTCAATGGATTAAGCATTCGCACTGTTGGTGCAGCCGTATCGTCTTCATTCTTCACAGAAGCTATGCGGGCGGTAGCTGTGGCGTTTGGTATTATGGCCGCTATCATTTTCATTGCATTTCGCACCGTTATTCCATCACTAGCCGCTATTGCCGCTGTGATCACAGATGTAGTAATAATAATTGCTCTGATGTATGTATTCGCAATCCCGTTAACCTTTGGCTCGCTAGCGGCGTTGTTAATGATAATTGGCTATTCAGTGGACACTGATATTCTTATGTCTGCCCGAGTGTTACGGAGACGAGAAGGAACATTATTTGACCGGTTTTATGATTCTATGACAACAGGCCTTACTTTCTCTTTAGCCTCGCTCTCTGCATTTATAGTGCTGGCGCTGATCTCTACCTCAACTATCTTAGATCAAATTGCGTTCGTTATCATTTTTGGCTTGATTGGTGATATACCGGCAACGTGGATACAAAACATGTGGATATTGCAACGGTATGCAGTACAAAAATTTCAGTGATGTAAATGGAATGGAAACAACTCTTCATGGATTGGCGTATCATTCTTCTCATTGTAGCAGTCATTGGCGCCATAGTGGCTATTCAGCCACACTATGTGGAAACTAAGCAAGGGGAAGTAACGCTAGCTACGAATATACGAGAAGGACTTGATTTACAAGGAGGAAGCCGAATTCTGGCCACTCCTGCCCGGAATGTAACGCAAGAGGAGATGGATCAAATCGTGGAGGTGCTACGATCTCGTGTCAGCGCATATGGATTACAAGAAACAAAAATTCGGCCCGTCCAAAATATACAGCAAAAATTAGTGCAATTAGAAGTAGCAGGTGGCAATATATCGCAATTGGAAGATTTAATCGCACAACAAGGTCGGTTTGAGGCACGTATTCCTTTCAATATTTCCGACACCACATCCATATCTCTCGGTGATCGGACATATACCGCAGAAGTGGTACAACAAAACACTACAACATTCCTTGCTATGAATAATACGAGGTATGCTCAAGGACAAGAATTAACACTCTCTACAGGGGCACAGAATATAACTGCGTTCGTATACAATACGTCAGAAAACACAGTGCAATTGCATTTTGTAGCTTTCACTGGAGAAGATATTGTACAAGTAATAAAAAGTACACAAGAAGGTGCCCGCATCCAACAGTCTCAAAATGGTTGGCAATTCCAATTTCCTGTATTAATTTCAAACACAGCTGCTCAGAGAATGTTTGCAGTTACACAACATTTATCAGTAACACAGTTCGGCCAAAATGCGTATTTAAATGCCCCGTTACAATTTTATTTAGACAATGAACGGACGAATTCGCTGCAAATCGCTTCTTCGTTCAAAAACAATCCGGTCGAACGGCCTTTGATTTCAGGTGGTGAACAAACAGAAGAAGCTGCTGTACAATCAATGCAATCAATGCAGTCTATTCTCGTTTCAGGCAATTTACCGACCCAATTAGAAATCGTCAGTTCAGGCACTATTGCTCCCTCCTTAGGACAAGAATTTGCTCGTACTGCTATGCTTGCAGTGTTTTTGGCCATTGGTGCTGTCAGCATAGTAGTATTTATTAGATACAGACGGCCTGCGATTGCCTTCCCCATTCTTATTACAGCATTATGTGAAGTGGTTATTGTGTTAGGGGTAGCATCTGCGATTCACTGGACAATAGATCTCGCAGCAATAGCCGGTATTATCGCTGCTGTCGGAACTGGGGTGGATGATCAAATCGTCATTACGGATGAACGGTTACGGCGCAAAGAAGTAGCAGGAACTCGAGCACGGTTAAAACGCGCCTTCTTTATTATATTCACCGCATTCTTCACAACAGCAGGCGCTATGTTACCATTAGCTTTTGTTGGTGCGGGAGCAGTGACTGGGTTTGCCCTCACTACAATAATCGGTGTGTCTATCGGAGTCGGGATTACACGGCCGGCATATTCCAGGGTGCTACATTATATTGAAGAGGATACATAGTCCAAACGTTCGGAGAATTATTGGTGTTGGAGTGAGAGTATAGCTTCCGATATATCATCAGTGTGTGCTAACGCGTCTTTTGCAGTTGCTTCTGAAACATTAGCCTTTTCCATAACTAAAGCCACATCTTCTGCAGATACTGTTTCTTTTTGCTTCTCTTCTACATCTCCTTGAATTTGAAAGGTTTCTGTTCCTTGCATACGTATCTTTGATACATGAGGTTGTGATATTTCAAACACAGAATCCTCTGTCTCTATCGTAACTTTAGTGGCAGGGATTTCTTCAGTTTCCATGCCCATCTGTTTCATCATTTTTTCCATTTGCTTGTTATTCATATTCGGGAACATACTTTTAGCTGAAAGCGAAAACATTTAAGGTAATCTCCGAAAGTTCGGGCAGTGCGACTCCTTTGTTTCATTTGCAAAACAAGTCTTGTTTAATATAACCGTCTTCACACTCTACAACAACAACAAAAAACAGCAAACAACAACAAACAACAACCTCAATTCCAAATGAAATAAAGGAGTGAGCGAGTACAAACGATCTGTTCATTTGGAAAACTAATAAATAAAGTATAGGGCCACAGGAGAACATGGATCAAAAATCATTACAAGACATGTTTTCCGAATATTTGGAAAAAACAAGCATATTCAAGAATAAAAACGCATTGTCATTACAATTTCAACCTGAAGAAATTCAACATAGACAGAATCAAATCAACGAGTTGGCAGGCATTCTCACCCCAGCATTAAGACAGATTAATCCATCAAACATATTTATATATGGTTCAGTGGGCACAGGCAAAACATTAACGGTGAATCACGTTGCAGAAGAACTCCAAAAAACCGCGCAGAGCCACAACGTTAACATTAAATTATTATATTTAAATTGTAAGATGAAGAAAGTCGCTGATACTGAATACAGAGTTCTTTCACAATTAGCACGTGAATTAGGGGAAACAGTGCCTTCGACTGGCCTTCCTACCGAAGATGTATATAATAGGTTTTTCCAAAAACTGGATGAAGAATACAGCCAAATTATTATAATGTTAGACGAAGTCGACGCATTATACAAAAAAATTGGCGATAATTTTCTATATACATTGACTCGAATGAATGAGCAGCTTGTGAATGCACAAGTAAGTATGATTGGTATCTCCAATGACCTGAATTTCACCCAATACATGGATTCACGAGTGAAATCATCACTTTCAGAAGAAGAAATTATATTTCCACCATACAATGCATTTGAACTGGTTGACATTTTACAAGAAAGAGCTCAGCTTGCTTTTACGGAAGGAGTTATTCAGGACGGCGTTATTCAAATGTGTGCAGCAGTAGCCGCACAAGATCACGGTGATGCCAGAAGAGCTTTGGATTTATTAAAAGTAGCTGGGGAGCTGGCTGAACGCGCACAAAAAGAAGAAATTACTACTGAAGATGTAGAAGCTGCTCAAGAAAAAATAGAAAAAGACAAGACGTTTGAAGCAGTAACTGCCCAAACAAAACAAAAACAATTACTTGTGTATGCGATACTAGATCTGTACCAGGAATATGGCACTATGTTATCGACAGGCGACGTATACAAAAAATACACTGATTTGTGCAAAAAAACGGGCATGTCTCACCTTACATCACGACGTGTATCAGACCTCATCTCTGAGCTAGATATGCTAGGCATTATAACAACAAGCGTTATCTCTAAAGGTCGATATGGACGTACCCGACACATCACATTAAATATTTCTGATGAAATAGTAGAGAAAATCGAACAGCACTTAAAAGAACGATTTTATTTATAGTGGTATTATGCAGAGCGCTACTCAGCAAAAGTTAGTGGAAACGTTAATTGATGAAGGTTGTTTAGTCGATAGAAACGTCATTAAGGAATTACAGCACAGTGATGTAAAAACAATTCAACAATTGTCAGTTAAACCGATGGTAGTTGACACGGAATTTCTTTCACAGCTGCGACAGCAATCACATAACCATGATACTGCAGAACAAAAACAGCAACCGGTGAGAGTACGGGAAACAGATCATTCCGTAGCGACCTCAGTAGAAATACAAGAATACCGTAGCAAAGAAGAGAAAAAAAGTGCAGATGACTTTGCCCAGTACTTTCAAGACCGGTACGAACGAATGAAACACATTTTACGCCAAAGACAAGATTTGAAAGAAGCTGTATCACTAACACATATGCCAGACAATCAGAAGGAAGACGTAGCTATCATCGCCATGGTATCAGAAAAGACCAAAACGCGTAGTGGCAAATATATGCTACAAATGGAAGATCCGACAGGGATGACAAAAGCCTTGGTAGATGAAGAAAACGGAGAAAAAATTGCATTGGATGAAGTCATTGGGATTGTTGGCCAAACAGGCAACGACATAGTATTTGCGAACGAAATATTATGGCCGGACATTCCGTTTCAAGGCGAAAAAGCAACTACAACTGACGATGTGTATGCTGCGTTTTTTGCAGACACGCATTTTGGTAGCATATACCAACTTACAAAAAAAGTACGAAAGTGTGTTGAGTGGTTACAATCGAATGATCCCATCGCCCAACGTATTGGCTACTTATTTGTGTCTGGTGATGTTGTTGACGGGGTTGGGAAATATCCTGGCCAGGAACAGACACTCTCTTTAACTGATATCTACCAACAATAC
Organism: Candidatus Nanohaloarchaea archaeon; assembly: GCA_018609855.1. Classification (GTDB taxonomy): domain Archaea; phylum Nanohalarchaeota; class Nanosalinia; order Nanosalinales; family JAHENU01; genus JAHENU01. The sequence goes on from JAHENU010000086.1 coordinate 6,466, forward strand.
AGTGCCTTTGAAGAATTTATCAATGCTGTTCCGGAGAACATACAAATTATCGTTGCGCCAGGTGATCACGATGCTGTACGTATGGGCGAGCCTCAACCACCAATCCCGAAAGAATTTGTACCAGACACTCACAACCTAACCAATGTACACTATACGTCAAATCCAGCGCAGGTGAAAATCCACGTACATGACAATCCAGTAAGAGTGTTACAATATCATGGCTATTCATACCACAGACACATAGATCCTATTCCATCACTACGGAAGAAGGCACAAGAAAAACACACGGAAGCGATGAAAGATTTACTTGTGCGGCGGCACTTAGCTCCGACCTATGGTACAATACAAATGTATCCAGAACAGCAAGATCATTTATTAATCGAACAAATTCCCGATATCTTTGCGATGGGCCACCTTCACGCAGCTGATTATGGTGTGTACAAAGGTATTAGTATGGTGTGTTCTAGTACATTCCAGGGAGAAACACCGTTCATAGAACGAATGGGAAATGTAATTGATCCAGGGAAATTAGTTCTCCTCAATCTTCGTACTCGTACCCCCGCCACCAAGTTACTATAATATCCAAACATTCGGACTTACTCAAACCACAGGTTCACATATCATTTCACATAGAGTAACACCGAACATTCGGACATAACCACGGCTGCACACCCCATTATACCATGAAAAGCCACGATGAAATAGTACTGAATGTACACACCCCTCTTTTTCAGGTAACGTTACTATGTTAAAGTGAGGATATGTTGTCCACATGAAACAATGGGGTGTGTTCTTCCACGATACAGAAACTATGTCATGTGAATG
>JAHENU010000087.1 GCA_018609855.1 Candidatus Nanohaloarchaea archaeon
AATTCACACACAACCACGAGCCAATAATCTACCTAAGGTTGTTAATGTTACCTGTATTTTACCATCTCCTTTTTCAGTTGATACTAACTCCATCGTTTTGAGACCATCGCTGGAAGCATTACCGTTGATATGATACGATAGCAATGGTAAAGACATATCTGTTTTTTGGCGAAGTTCTTCCAATGAATTGCAACACGTCGGATCTTGATCTAACGTACGTAATATGTCAAGTTTCCGTTCTTGCAACAGATTGTAATAAGAAAATTGCAAGACTGGAAGAAACTGTATTTCTCCATTCACTACACCAAACGCTTTCACACCGTTTACAAATGCTGCGCTGACAGCAATGCAGCTCCCTAACTTACCAGCAGTCGATACATTAATGATAAGGTCCGTTTCCTGTCTCCGTATTTTGGCGACTGTTTCAAAAACAGATTCGAATGTGAGCGAGGGGATGATATGTACAGTTGTAGGAATCTTAAATTGTTCGAGCTGTGATCGCACCTGATCTTTTTCAGTATTATCTTCAGGAGTAATAAGCGTTACTTTTCTTGTCGGAATCTCTCGAATTCCTTCGTACAACGCTTCAGGATTACCATCAAGCACGGCTACGATGTTGTATGACATATCCCAGAATATCATAGTATTTTTAAAAGCTTAATTGATTTTTGTATAGAAGTTTTAATATGGTTAGTCACGACCAGTAGTCTTCTGTTCTCTCTGTCACACTAAACTCCTAGGAATATCGGAATAATTATTACCAATTTAAATGTTTGGAAATTATATCTTACATGCAATTGTTTGAGAAATTTAAGATAGTTGGTGTATTTCCAGCACTATACTGGCCAGAACAAGAAATGGTGGTTATTTCAGATCTGCATTTAGGGCTCGAAGGGCTTCTGGCCCAATCCGGCATTATGATGCCACACTTCCAATTAGATGCGCTCAAAGAAGAATTACAAGCAATTTTTGAAGAGACCGCTGCTTCGACTTTGTTAATAAATGGCGATGTCAAACATGAATTCTCACGGACCAGTTTCTCTGAGAGAAATGAGATTTTGGAGTTATTGCAGTGCGTGTTGCAATATGTGGATGAAGTATATATTGTAAAAGGGAATCATGATAATTATATTTACTACGCTGTGCAGGAATATCCAGAAGTCTTATTGGAAGACTATTTTCTGATTGACGATGTATTGTTTATGCACGGCCATCTCGAACTTGATCTTACGCTGGAGAATGTGGATTTTAGGTACATTATTATTGGGAATGAACATCCAGCTATTAGTTTACAAGATGAAGTTGGCGTGAAGGCTAAAGTGCCGTGTTTTCTGTATGGACCATTGGATATAGAATCAGGCCGGCGCATCATAGTATTGCCAAGCATATCAAAATTATCGTCTGGTGCTGACATGAATGATGTGTTCGAAGGTGATTTTCTCAGTCCAATATTACAGAGGATTGATGTAGGGAAATTACAGGCTATTGGTTTGGCGGACGAATTACTAGAATTTCCGGCGATTGAGAGGTTGCGTGGATAGGGGGAAAATCTTGCTGTATTATATAGTGCTACAGGGAAGAGTTTATTTCCTTCTTTTTAAAGGTAAAGTTAGACATCCGTTCTAGATATGTTTAAATATTAGTTCTACCAATTGTACTGTATGTTGGAAGGTAAAGTTGCACTGGTTACCGGCGGTACAAAAGGTATTGGAAAAGGCATTGCAGATGATCTACAATCGCATGGTTCACAAGTAGTAGTGTCAGCAAGGCATGAAAAAGAGGTGGGCCATGATTTTGTAAAATGCGATGTTACAGACCAGGGTCAAGTCCAACAAATGGTGGAGTATGTTACAGAGAAATATGGGAAAATCGACATTTTAGTCAACAATGCCGGCATATATCCGTTCACGCCATTTACGGAAATGGAGGCAGATGAATGGCATAAAGTACTTAATGTGAATTTGAACGGCGTCTTTTACTGCACACAGGCGGTTGCAACGCAAATGATTGAACAGAAATCTGGCAAAATTGTAAATATTTCCTCTATTGCTGGTGCCGAAGTCGGATTTCCTAATACTGTGCATTATTCGGCCACAAAGGCAGGTGTGAAAGGAATGACACGATCGTTGGCACTAGAACTTGCTGAACACGGCATCAGTGTAAACGCTGTAGCACCGGGCCCCATTCGAACGCCAGGATTAGAAAAGCGATTAAGTGATGACGAGTTGGGCCAAATCGTGCAGGGTGTGCCAGAGGGAAGAGCAGGCAATCCCGTTGATATAGGAGATACAGTCGTCTTTCTTGCTTCTGAAAAATCCAGCTATATTACCGGCCAAACGATTGTAGTGGATGGCGGCTTCTCTGACCATTAATTCTCTTATATAAGATTAGTGCCTTTGTCGGTAATATGCTTCACATTTCTTTTCAAAGAGTAAGGCAGTAATAGTGTATTTGAAACTTTCAAGAGAATACTCTTCACCATTTTTCCATATTCTACCGATTATTTGCTCGAGCTGACGGACGTATTTTTTCCGCACCAGTGCCTTTATTGTGTAGGCCACGATTCTTTCTTCCTTCTGACGTTTTGCCTCGGTATACCCGTCCGAAATGCTTGTTCTCTGTGATCCAGTGCAAATCACGGTCAGATTTGATTTCCGGGTGCGCTGGATCGACAAGTATTATTTCGAACCACGCATACTGCCCATCTTCGCCAACCCAGTACGAATTCAATACTTCGAGATTAGGGAATGTGTCATTCGTGCGTTCTTCCGCAATCCGTTGTAATGATTTTTGAGGAGAGAAATGGACACGTCCGGATCGTTTCGGCGATCGTCCTGCCTGAAATTTAGCGCGCTTTCGACCTCCCCGTTTGATTCGGGTACGTGCGACAATAATACCATTTTTTGCTTTATATCCCAAATTCCTGGCTTTGTCAATACGTGTAGGTCTCCTAATTTTCAAAACGGCTGGATCTCGCCGCCATTGTATCTGTCGCTCTTTTGTTAACTGTGGCATTGACTCTTTTGGCCGTTTCCACTGATCCCGTATATGTTGGTAGATGGAGGTCATGGCCACTACCTTACCACAACATTTTTATTAAACATGGTCTTCCCTCTCCTGTTCCATCCCTTCAAGAATTCCTTGAAATAGAGCCTCTGCATAAGACACGTGTTTTAAACCGCTAATGCATGGCACAATTGACCGTTCCTGCTCTATCGCTTCACGTATTTGAGATTCTACTGTTGCTTGGTATGGACCCATATTCTCTGCGATCTTAGCTCCCACGGAATTTCCTAACCTAGATTCATCCTTGCCGCTTACAGCAAACACACTATGGGTTATAATGCTATTTGTGTAACTGATTCCACGTCTTTGTTCTTCTATCACACCCGAAGCACCATACGACGAAGTTTTAGGGTCGAATCGCAAATATATTACTGGTGCAGCACGTAGGGAAGGGATAGG
>JAHENU010000088.1 GCA_018609855.1 Candidatus Nanohaloarchaea archaeon
GGATACGGTGAAGCCGTCTGTGAGTTATACTCCTGACACAACCGGAAACGGAAGGAATCTGTCACAGGATTTTGTTTTTGTGAATGTTAGTTTGTCCGATGCCACTTCTGGTGTGAAGAACATAACCTATCGGTTGTACAATTCGACAGGAGAGTTGATCAATGACACGACACGAAATAATCCCACTGATCCAAATACCATTAACTTTACCGGCTTGAATGATGATGACTATCAGTTTAACGTAACAGTGTATGACTGGGCTGAAAACAGAAATGATACAGTGACGAGAAGTGTTACATTGGACACTGCTCCACCGTCTGTCAATGACGGACAGGTGAATAATTCGGTAGTACAGTCGGATGCAAGGCTGAGAGTGAATGTGTCGGCAAGTGATGAGCATCTGGAAACTGTTCTGGTGAAAAACGGCTCCCCTGTCACAATGACAAACATAGGTGGAAACGAATTTGCAGTCAATACCTCGGCTAATGAGCTGGGATGTTCCTCAGGGGTTTGTGTGTTGACGTTTGAAGCCAATGACACTGCCGGACATGTGAATGATACGGGAAGTGCCGAGATTGCGGTGGATGATACGGCGCCGTCTCTGACGATTGCGTATCCTGGCGATAATGCGAATATTAGTAGCTCTGTGGTGAATATAACCGGCAATGCCAGTGATACGCATGCAGATACGGTGGTGGTGGATGATTCGGACTTTGGGCAAAATCGGGGGAGCTATGGGAATTGGAACTTTACCAATAGCAGTTTGGTGGATGGTGGCTATACTATTGCAATCACGGCGAATGATTCGGCGGGGAATAGTAACCGTAGCTCTGTTGGGTTTATGGTGGATGCCCAGTCGCCACAAGTAAGTCTGACAGACACAACACCAGCCAATACATCACATATTGGTCACGACTGGATATTTGTCAATGTTAGTTTGGACGACCCAGCACCGAGTGCTCAGCTGAAGAATGCCTCAATATTCGTATATAATGCTAGCGGCACGGTCAACACCACGACGGTAGCATCTCCTGACACGTATGCAGTACAGAATGTGACGGGGTTAGCCGATGGCACCTACACATTCAATGCGTCAGGGTTTGATTGGGCCGGCAATGGCAATAGTACGGTGCAGCGGCAAGTCACGCTTGATACACAGGCACCACAAGTGACCTATGCCTCTGGGACGACAGAAAACGGCACCACCCAGAATCGGACCTGGATCAGCATCAATGCAACGGGGGCCGACACACACATCGCCAATCTCACATTCGCCCACACCTCGCCCCAGAACAGAGTCAACACCACTGTTGTCCCTATAGAGAGTGGTGAGGCACAGTTCATCAACTACACCAATCTCAGTGATGGTTCGCATCGCTTTAATGTGACAGCACGTGATAAGGCAGGCAATAGCAATACAACCCACAATCGCATGGTAACGATTGACACCGGCAAGCCAGTCATTACATTCACCAGCGCCATGCTGGCCAACGATAGCATAAAGAACAGCACATGGCTCGTGGCAAATGTGTCTGTAGCAGATGACAATTTTGAAAACGGCAGCTTCTCTCTCTATAATGAGAGTGGTGTGGTAAATACCACCGCATTCATGACATTATCAGTGAAAAATCGCTCTCTCGTAAATTGGACGGGGTTGGCAGAAGGATGGTATCAGATCAATGCAACAGCACGAGATAATTCAGGGTTGGTCGGGCATACGGCGACACGGCATATTGCCCTTGACAGAACAGCACCGCAACAACAGCAACAGACAACAAATGCTACTTTGCCAGATCCTCAAACAACCGTACAACATGCAGTGCGATGGAACGATCTGACATTAGAGAATGTGACGTTTAGCTGGAATGCGACCGGTACAGAGTGCAATGCCGGTATGCAAGCAGTAACGAATAGGTCGGCAAACAATATGGCGTGGACAAATATCAGTCAACCGCTGCCTGAATCCTGTGGCGGTAAGACAATTGGCTGGCACATAAAAGCTTATGATCAGGTTGACCACAGCACTATGTCGACCACTGCTGTCTACACAGTCGCCAACCTCTCCCATACTGCCACCCTACAGCAGAACGTTACCTCAATAGACAACATGACCGTAAATATATCGTGTCGTGCCCAGAACGATAATCCATTAACGGCATACTGGCGATGGTATAAGAACGGCACTCTCCATGTAGAGAGAAAATCAACATCTGTGCAAAATGCGACGCAGGCGACAGTAGACACGATTGCTGCTGAGCAGCTCCAACGAGGCGATAATTGGACAGTGGAAACGTGGTGCGGTGATACATATCAGAACGCAACCCGTCAGAATGTGAGTCGCACCATTCAGAACACAGTGCCAACTAACATAACTCTTATTGCGCCTGAGAATAATACCGCAGTGGCGCAAGGGAATGTATCATTTAACTACAGTGCTGCTGATGACGCTGATAACGACACCCTCTCCTATTACTTTATCCTCAATGGATCAGTAAACCAAACTTTGGCTCAAAGTAACCACACACATGCTATGCCAGCAGGCACCTATCGCTGGTGGATCAATGTCTCTGATACGTTTGGCAACACAACCTCACCAAAACATTGGCTTCAGGTCAAATTCTTTAATACATCAATTCTCAGTCCAAACCAGTCAACACCGACAACCCACGTGGAAACAAACGACACCATACAGATAAAAACACAGAGCTGGCTGAATGGCGACATACAGGGAACAAATGTGACCTGGGCGGTGTCCGTACACAATACGACGTGTACGATTCGTAATCAGAGTTTCATAGACCCACACTGGAATATAAGCTGCCGTGCCCCTGCTTTGGCTGATGGACAGAGTTACAATTTGTCTGTTACTGGTAACTATACTGCGCTGTCTCTGATCTACACAGCAAATGCTGCCCAGGCGATAGAATATAAAGACCTGACACCGCCGAATGTAACAGGGATGCCTACTGCACAGCATGTGATACCAAATACCTCGATAGACATTGCTGCCAATGTGACCGATAATGTCAATGTCTCTCAGGTTATTGCAGATATAGCGCGGCCGGACAATACCACCACCCAAGTATCTTTAACAACCGTTAATCCGCCACAATATACGGCCAACTACACCAACACGTCCGTACGTGGTGATTATAACGTGAGCATTCGCAGCAATGATACAGCGAACCTCAGCACCGTTCGGAAGAGTTTCTTCGGCGTGTTTAACAATGTTTCAGTTACAGTCCATACCCACTACCCAAATGGCTCTGTATTTCCAGCAACACTGCCATTACAGCGACCGACCACACAAGAACGCATACAAACGCTACGGACAGGCACCGATGGGAAGCTGACCACCTCACTACCTAATCGGAGCTACTCGCTCTCACTCCAGAGCGATGCGATATCCCATAACGTTACTTTCCATAGCGCCCATCTCACCAATAATAGCAACTACACCTTCTCCGTGCGAGATGTCATTCCAACAGAAGCAGACATTGATAACGAAGACGAAATTACAGGGCTCTATGGCAATATATCGCTGCCGTATAACACTGCAACTGTAACGATAAAGTATAACGACACAAAGGTCGATGATGCAACGGCACTGTCGTTGTGGCGCTGCCAGACATTCGACTCACAGACCAGCGATTGTGACAATTGGAACGAAGTGACAGCAACAGTGAATGCCAGTGCAGCCGAAGTGACAGCCACTGTCGATACGTTTTCCGCATATATGGTAACCGAAGCCGATCCCACTAGTAGTGACGGTGGTGGAGAGGACACAAGCAGCGGAGGAGGTGGAGACAGCACAGGTGGCGGTGGTAGTGTAAGTGGCGGCATTATCGGCACAGAGGAACCAGACCTGACGTTTCAACAAGATACAGTACAGATCAATACCAAACCAGGAGAAACCTTTAGACGCCTAATTAGTATATCTAATGCCGGGGAAGCAGCAGCGAATCTCACAGTAACATCACGCTCGCTTCCATCATTCATCTCTCTTCCATCTCATTTCCTCGTAGAAAAACAAGCGACCCATTTACTCACTATCGCCGGCACCGTCCCCGAAGACTATTCTGCGCACAATATCTCTGGCTCCATACAAATAGCATCGCCGGATGTCGAAAAGACTATTCCAATTACTATGCAGATACTGCCTGGCAAACCTTTGCTCGATGTACGGCTCACGTTACTCAAACCATTGGCCAACAATTCGCTCCGATATGGAGTAGAGTTGTTTAATTTGGGGGATACTGACCGAGTAGATGTCGCGCTCAAGGCACGGATTTATGACAATCAATCGCAATTACACTATCAAGAGCAAGAGACTTTGGCATTGCAGGCGTCAACCACCGTATTACGGGATATGAATTTCCCGCCGCTAACACCGGGGACGTATATGTTAGAAACAGAGGCACAATACAGCAATCAGACAGCTGTCGCAGCCCAGCAATTTGTCATAGAAGACACTACTACAACACAACCACTAAATAGATCAGGAACTATGCCGCTCATCACCACCTATCAAAATGTAGTGCCGTATTGGCGAGGCATGTTGGCTCTGCTCGGAGGCCTCTTCCTGCTCATTATCGTAATACAGCAGCGACACACTTTACAAAAATTGGCTGCAAGGATGCAAAAGGGACTATCCAATATCATGTCAACAAAAGATACGGTGACGCAATTAGAACAGACATTACATACGCTTGAAGCCAACAAAGCGCATACAAAAGATATACTACACGATATAGAGCAACTCCATGCCGCTCGCAAGGAAGAACAGCAGACAGCGATGTCGGTATATCGGCAACTCATCCATCGAAAAATAGAAAGCCGGTGTTCGGCAGCACAGGGTGAAGCTGATACAGAGACGCTGCACCTCTGGAAGCAAGCATTAGAATTGGCACAAAATTTGCAGCAGAAAGAATCAGATAAATAACAGACTTTCTTATTTTTGCATCGTCATTCAAATTATAAAGATGAAATTAGGAGTAAGATAAGCAAATCTACTGGAATAGACTTTAAGTGTTATTGGCACAGTTTCCGCAATGTGTCTTTATCATGCAAATAGAAAAACTCTTCTTTACGAACATAAGGGAAATCGGTTTTTACATCCTCTTCTAACAACAAAAAGGAATGAGAAGCAGCCACTGTCCGCATTTGTTCTAACAGGGAAATATGTTCTTGCCGCGGCGTACTCGTATCTTTAACCAAATAGACCTCATTCCGTTCAGCATCACTCGCACCGTTCGTGAATGGTGCTTTCACAAAATCTGCAGGCGTTAACTCCATATCTCGAAGCTTCTGAGAAACAGGAGACTGAGCTGTAGGTGTGTGAGTAGTCGGAGCATATAAATCAGCAGTTCGTACCTGCACAACGTCTCCAAGAATGGCTTCTAACTTCATAGCCGTCTCCAGTGTAGCCAAGGTCACCTCGGTGTTCCGTTGTTCTAACCGACGGACAGCACTGGTAGAGATACCTGCAAGTGAGGAGAGACTACGGCGAGATAACCGACGCTCTTCTCGAGCATCACGTAACTTAGTCTGATCTATATCAACATAGTGATGGCCATTAAGATAAAAAAGAA
>JAHENU010000089.1 GCA_018609855.1 Candidatus Nanohaloarchaea archaeon
ATATAATCCTTTGCCCGCTGTAACATACCGGCCATGGACTGCTCTGACGGATACACCATACACGCATTCGTCTGCCGGAGCTGCAACTTATCTAAAGTATACCGTACTTTTGGCACTGCGTCATTATAACTACGAATACAGATAGCTACGAACATCTATACCACTCCTTTTGTCATGCCGGTTTCTTCAGTAATCTGCCCAGTAATTTTTATTTTTCCGAGGTTGTGTAAAGCATCTACCACTGCTTTAATTAGATTTTCACGACTATTCGACTGCATAATGGACCGCATCCATACATCAGTAACGCCCGTCAGCTCAATAATCTTTTTCACTTCGTCACTTACCGCCATGCCAATACCTCGCGGAGCTGGCAGTAACTCAAGCCGTGTAGAGCTATTCTTCCCCATTGTCTTAAACGGAATAGAATGATGGCTGGCGCAGCCACACTCCCAAGAGCCACAACCACGCCGCACGCGGAAAATATTTAATTTTGCCTGTCGTTTCGCCTTATCCAATGCATCCTTTGCATCTTGCGCATCAGCTTCACCGAGCCCAATAATGCCGTTACGATTCCCGACAACAACCATGGTCTTGTTTTTCATACGTCTTCCTGATTTATGCATTCGCGCAGTTTTCTTCACCACCGTCCTGCGTTTACCGCCTCCTTTTCCAGGAGTTCCGCCAATTAAAATCACACTTTCTTCTAAATCAGGCACTAACGCGTCAACAATCTCTGGTTCCAAAATACGTCTCCCATTTTCTAGCACATAATTAATACTTGCCACTTCGCCGCTTTTTACTTGCTGACCCAACGTAGTCTGTGGCTGCCATCCTTGCAACAGTTCGCTCATCGCTTCATTCGTATGCACTTGTGCGTCTGCCATATTATTTCCCCCGTATTTGTTCTATCTTCTGTTTTACTTGATCGAAATCTTCTGTAATACGTTGCGCCTGTTCTTTTCTCTGCTGAAACTGTAATCCTTCTGCTGCTTCAGCACATTCCGCAATATGCTCTCCGCGAATACGAGCATCAGAAGGAAAGACAGAAGAGTTCGCAGTGATAGCAACACCACTGTCAACAATTCCTTTCAATGCAGCAAAAATCCTGCTTCCTTTCTGTGGCTTGAACACTCCAATATCGGGAACCATAGTCGCTGCCTCCTCTGCCTGTTGCACAAGATGGCCGAACAAATATCCAGTCAAATAGGCAGCCGGAATGTTACCGGTGTAGTTTGACCATCCATACTGGCGCAACAGAAATGAATCAACACATTCTTGAGTTTCATCTCCTGTGGCACGATAGGCGACCCGTTGTACAATAGAACGACTGTTTGTCTGCCGAATTACTAACCGATACTCGCCAGACAGTAACAATCGATAACGTTTTCGATAATCCGTTTTTCCAGCTTTCCGTCGATGTAATGGTAATTGGTGGGTTGGTCCCATCTGTTGCATCCGTATCACACTTCCTCACGTATTTTATTGAGCTGCACTTGTATATGTTTTCTATCACGGAAAAAGCCACCACTGGCCATGCGGTAAAGCCGCCAATATTCAGCAAGAGTGATGTCGCCTGTTGCTTTCAATTGCTTTAAAAACTGCCGCTGCGAGCGAATACGCTCCATCCAAGCGGCTTTTCGGGACTTACGCGCTTGCTTCCTTCCCTTCCGTTTCCCATGTCCTTTCCGACGTTTACGTGCTTTCTGTTGTTGGATGTGTCGTGCTCTTCCACGAGACGTGCCTTTGAAAGGTTTTTTCTGCACCACACCGCTTTCGATTAAGTTCCGTATATCGTTTCTGGTTATCGCTTCTTCTGCCTGCTCTCGCTGTTCAGGGTCAATCCACACTCTCTTTTCCCCTACATTCAAGATGTCTGCAGCAATGCGTTTTTGTGATGATAAAGTCATAGTATCACTCAATTGTGACGATAGGCATAGTCGTATCCCAATTCCACTATCATAAATTTATTAAATCTGGTGGCACACGTGCTACATTCTTTTTCTTCCTGCGCCCCTGTCTGCAACATGCCACACACAGGACATTTATTTTCGTTATGACGGAAGTACGGGGCTTCAATCATGGGTTAATCACCACCACATCTTGTTTTTCTTCCAAAATCTCTCGTATTGCCTGCCGCTTGCGTTCTCCTAATCCACTCGCCAGGCGGACTGCAACCCCATTTGAAACAGCATGCGCTGCTTTTACGGATTCAACATACATTTCGTGTTTTCCCGATGGATGTGCATGCCGCCGATCTGCGGGCGATCGATAACCAACATTTGGCATAGCAGGCAATCCTTTTTTCTTTTTACGCATTTTATTATGTGTTCCACGCGGCTTTCGCCAACTGATCTGTAGCCGCCGGTGCCTATGAGTTTCATGCCGCCGAAATTGCCGCTTCTTTCCGTGCTGTTGTTTATTCGTCATTGGTCTTCACCAAATAAATACCATCCTGGAATTTCCGCATATCTTTGCTACCCTTAAAACACACCCCTTCAATCCGTCCGGCAGTCACTCCTACTTGTTCTTTATCAGGGCCCGAGACAGTAATTTCATCACCGTTCACATTTACGTCTACATCAACAGGAATCTGCACAAATCGGTTATGTCGTTCACCCAGGAAATTTTGAATAACGAGCACACCATCCCGAACTTCAACAGTCATAGGGAAATGCGCATTAACAATTCGCAATGTATACACATATGGTTCTTGTACACCGGCAATCATATTTTGTATATGTGCGGCATAAGTACCAGTTAAGGATTTCGCCCGCTTTCGCGACTGTAGTGGTTGTAAGTAAATTGTATCCTCATCTACACTGATGTCAAGACGCGTTGTGTCGTAAGATCGTGACAGCGATTGCTCACCAGAACTCACAGTAACCGTGCCGTCTTCTATGGTTACATCCACCGTCTCTGGAATTTGAATCGATCGCATAATCTCACCTAATACGCATATGCTATAATGCTTCCTCCAACACCAGCTTCAATTGCCTCTTGCTGGC
>JAHENU010000090.1 GCA_018609855.1 Candidatus Nanohaloarchaea archaeon
GTAGTAATGCTGCCAACTTTTTGCCCAGGTGGACTGGATCGTTTTGTTGTCTTCTGTTTTCCTGGTCGCCCAGCACCACCAAACGGATGATCGACGGGATCCATGGCGCTTGCCCGTTGTACCGGATATTTCTTCCCCCTGCGTTTATGTGCAATGGATTTCTTCCCTGCTTTTTTAAAAGGCTTTTCTGTTCTGCCTCTCCCACCGGCAATACCTATAGTAGCACGACAGGCAGGAGACAGATCAATAACTTTCCGTGAGCGCAGCGATATTTTTACCGTATCTCTTTCCTTAAAAACTACTTCCCCTGTGCTTCCTGATGCTCTCGCCAACTGCCCACCATCGCCAGGTCGTCGTTCTATGTTAAAGACGGTCATGCCTTCTGGAATATCACCTAATTGACACACATTCCCGATGGCTATGTCACCACTGTCTACCACCGGGTCACCAACTTTAATACCTTCTGCTGCTATCATATAAAAAACGGCGTTTTCTTCGGTCTGTATTTTAGCCAATGGCGCCGATCTACCAGGGTCGTGAGCGAAATCTACCACAGTGCCAGCGACAGATCCGGTTGGATATCGTACAGGCCCTTTATACCGATGGCTAGGACTCTGCCAAGGTAATGAGCCTTTTCCTCTCCGTTGACTACGAATGCGTTGCGTCATACTATCACATCATCTCCAACCGTGTTGCCACGTCAATCGCGTCATCTTGTGGCGATAGCCGAATGTAGGCTTTTTTTACACCATCCTGCGTTATCTGAGTATTGACTTTCCAGACCGCAACGTTAAAACGTTCCTCCATTTCCTGTTTTACCTGAATTTTAGTCGCATCACGATCTACAACAAATACTATTGTATTAGCTTCATCAACCAATGACATGCTTTTCTCTGCCATATGAGGGTAGCCAATAACTGTCATAATATCACCAAAAGAGCTGCTCTTTTTCTAATTTGTCAAGCGCACCTGTGCTCCAAATGGTCAAACGACCTGGCTGTGCCCCGGGGGCAAGGAGTTCAGTATTCACGTGTCGTGCCTCTACCGCCTCTACACCAGGAATATTTCGAGCTGCACGGCATACGCCATTATCTTTGGCATAAACTAGCAAAGGCCCTCTTCGATGTTTGTATGGTCGATTACGCATAGTACCTTTCCCAGGTCGTTGTTTTCGTTCCTTAGCTCTCTTCAATTCATCTTCAAGACCCAGTGCAGTCAATGTTCGTTGCATCTCACGAGTTTTTTTCACAGATTCAACAGTCTTGTCGACTACTAGCGGCACAGAACCGCTATAATTATGCCTCTGCTGCACTAATGATGGCTCGGCAGTGGCACTAATCGCACTCCGGATTGCCAAACGCCGCTCTTTTGTATTCACCTGCCGATCCCATCGTTTCTCTACTTTTGGCGGATGTGCTCGTCTCCCACCTACAGCAAATGGCGCTTCAGCGCCAATCCAATAAAATTGTTGACCGCGTTGCCACAACACTTTCCGTGGTGCACGAGAAAACCCGTAGCCATAAATGCCGCGATACGAGCGACGCTTTTTTGATAAACGCGTCACCTGCTTTTGTCCGGAATCTGTTTCAGTACCATATGACTGCCGTCGGCTCATTTGCATTGCGTGTACTGTTCTTTGTATTACATCAGGCCTCACCGTCTCCGTGAATTGTGGAGGTAAATCCTTTTTCCCGCTTTCCGCGCCGGTGTTAGAATAAACAGTGCTTTGCATAGTATCACCGAGCAATGTATGTCAACTGAACCTGTTCTTGTTGTTGGTTTCTAATCGCCGGCCGCAGCAATATAAAACGTTGTGGCACGCCCGGCAATGATCCTTTTAACATAACGTAATCAGACGACACTTCTCCATATTGTTTAAAACCACCAGCAGGATTTACTTCCTCTGGATCAGCACCAAGCTGCATTATTAGCTTATTGTTTTCTGTTCTTGTTGTATAACCTGTTTGACCAGCTTGCGGTACACGCCATGAAGTGAATGACGGATGCCAGCCACCAATTGTCCCGGCTTTCCGACTAATCTTTCGTGTTTTGGATTGTAACGGTTTCACACCATGCCGTTGCACAGCCCCCTGTGTACCTTTTCCTTTGGTCACCCCTACTGCATCAACATACTGTCCTTCTGTAAATAAATCATGTACCCGCATCTCTTTTCTTACAAGCGATTGCGCTGTCTCCAATTTTTCAACAACGGCCCCCTTCAAAGGCATTTCCAAAATTTCTGGTGTCTTTTTCATCCCGCTGCGCCATGGTTGACTGTGCACCAGCAATCGCACATCAACAATACCATCTATATTTTCACTATCTAAATCATCGATTGTCGTTTTCGCGGATACATCACTCTTGCGCTGTACATATCGTGACACATTTTCAATCACATAATCGCCAGCAGGCTGTGGCCCATATTGACCGTGTTTCCATCCATCATAGTATAGTCGAATGCCATATGCCATCAAGGGCGGACATTCGACAATCGTAACAGGCCGAGCAATTTCTTTTGTAACGCCCTGCGCCTGTTCTTTTGACAAAACCCTGCTCATACCGGCTTTGTAGCCACCAAATCCACCCATTGACATGTCATCAGGGATGTACCCCTCTGGCACCTTCAGCTGTGGATACGGCCGCTGCGCCCGCCGCATGGGCTTGTACGCCAATGAACCTCTTCGCGGTCGATATGTTTCAGCCATAGCTACAATCACCTCAGGAGTATGCTACGATTTATCTTGCCATAGCATTTAAACCTATCACAGAGGCCTTTCTTAGCAGAAAGGCATGCCACTCAAGAAATTTGAGTGTAGCTACGCATGTTAGCAGAAGATTTATAAAGGTATTTAAAACGGCTGACATTGTCTTGTCTCATTCCTTGGACATAGTTGCAATTGGCTGATGAGAGCATTTCTCTATTTTTCTAATAATCACCTTCTTACATGAGTAAAGATAAAGAAAAGGAATAGAAAGAAACGCCTTATTACTCGTCCACACCGAAGTCAGGAAATCTGCCAACAAAATACCGAGTTGGCCCTCCTATAGATTGGTTTGGCAATTGACCGTCTTCCAGTGCAGAGCCCAGTGATTGCAATTCATGTCCTTTCCGTTCTAACAATTCCCTAATCGTCGTTTCGTGACTTTGACTAGCATTTGACGGCTGGTAGTAGACAACATCAACCGATCCTTCGTCACTTCTATACCGTACATCTGCTGCGTGATAGTAACTCTCTGGTTGTGGCGGTCGTGCCGGAAACTGCTTGTCCGTTAACGGGGATACTTTTTGTGACGTAAAAGCACCATTCAATCCATTGTAATTGTTTTGCATGTCTTTCACCGTACCATATTGTTGTCAGATGCGAGCGGATGAACATGATATTTATTTTTTGTGCTAGGAATCATTTGCACTGATGTATCAGACAGTGAATTTACTATCTCATCGACCCATACAGCAGTAGCAGCCGATGGATGCGGCGTAGTGCCGAACTCAGGGGTCATCCCCAGCGCTTCCTGCCCGTATGCTGCGACAGTTTCTTCATTTACCTCTTGTTTTAACAACCATTGAGCTGCGTAACTATTATCTTCTACAATGTTGCCTCCCGTATGCTGATAACACAGCCGGGGATCGCCATACACATCTGTGTCGACATAGACTGAACCTTCAGGGAATTGAACAGATACAACGTCTTCTTTTCCTCTATGATCAAGTTTTGGATTGAATTTTTCTCCATTGTCGTAATCCATAGCTATCACCTCCGATTGTTTTTGTGGTAGGAGCCCCCTCGCTCAATAACCTCTCTGAAAAAGGATATAGCAACAGCCTCCCTGAAAGTAGGCTGAGAAAGAGATTGAGAAACAGGGAGCGGGCCTATGCAGGAGGGTTATCGCGACCCAATAATAATA
>JAHENU010000091.1 GCA_018609855.1 Candidatus Nanohaloarchaea archaeon
CATTATCGGTTGGTGACCAGCTGACATTGGCGATGCCGCTGCTGTTGGTCAGATTGGTGCTGATGACGGTATCATTAAAGCTAAAGGAGACTGGATATTGTGCAATACTGGTAGAGGAATTACTATCGATCACGCCACATTGTATGGTAATGGAACCTGTCTGATTATACATAGTGAGGTCTGGCGACACAGAATGATTGAATATTGCGCTCCAGCCCCAGACAGTAATGAATCCGTTAGTGCTATCATTGTCATGGAACAATTTGGAACTGTTGGCATAAAATGTCTTCTCACCACGATCGTAGGTAGCAGGAATAGTCCAATTGACTAATTCAGAACTATTGCCTTGCGCCAAAAAGTGCTCTGTGGCGTTGAAATATCGCATCGTCGCGTTAACACCGTCATTATTTTCATCAACAACTGTGGTATTAAACTGTACCGTTTCTGTTTTATGGAAAACAGTGCCATTGGCTGGTTGTACAATAGAGTTATCCAAACGACCGCGTACTTCAACCCGCGCCGAGCTCGTATCTGACGGATCGCGTTCAGGATGCGTGGCGTTGTAGTAGACAGTGTAATTACCGGGCGCTATTGTGTCACTGCTATTATAGGTCACATTACACCAGCCAGAGCTATTGGTGTTACAGCTGGCGATCGACGCATTGGACTGGTTAAATAATGTCACGGTTGCATTTTCCTGTTCGCCTAATAGTGAACGCAATACCCGGAAGCGGAAGAGCGCACTATGGGGGCTATATATGTCATTGCGGTAAAAGGTCTGGTTCGTTATAATCGTTTCATTTACATTTAGAATGTCTTGGAGTTCAATGCTGCTATTCTGTTCTTGCACAGATACATTATAGTGCAGACTCGCATTATCGGTATGGTTGGCAACAATGGCGTACGTACCGGCACTTTCACCGGTGGTATTCCATCCAATCTCTGCCTGTCCTGTGGCATTGGTTACATTACTTTTTATCAATGAGTCGTTCTTGTAAAAGGCAACCGGATAATCAGCTATGCTATTTGAATTGTTAGCATCAACGACCCTGGCTGTCAGTGTCACTTGTTCACCCACTAATGCATTGTCTGGCACTGAGAGCGAACTGAGATTACTCCAGCCAAAGACCTGCACTGATACAGTATTCTGAGAACTATTATAGAAATCACCGGTCGCATTGGCAGTAATAGTTCTATTTCCTAATGTCTGCTTTTTGCTCACTGTCCAGATAGCATCGGTGCCGGTAGCAATAGTGCCAGTCGCGTTGGTCCAGGTGACAGTAAATGGATCGGCTGGTGGTGTGCTTGTATTGTCAGAGACAGTTGCATTGACTGACACATTTGCTGTTCTATGCACAATGCTGTTGGCGGCTGGCCCATCGATACTGATATTCAAATCATCACGCAATGTCGTCGTCGCTGTTTCTCCTTGCACTTGTGCGTCATAATAGAGCGAGCTTTCATTCCCGGTGGTGACATTGAGCGCATAACTTCCTAAGGCAAAGGAACTGTTCGTATTCCATACTGCACTGCAGCTCCCGTTGCTATTTGTACTAGCACTGCCAATACCGGTATCATTTGCATAGAAACTGCACCCATAATTGCTTACCGGAGAGCCATTCATATGGTCACGCACCGTTGCATTGACACTGATGTTGTTAGGCCGACTCACGGTATCTGGCACTGCCGTGGTATTCAATGACACATTGGTTTTGCCCCAAATCTCAATAGCAGAAGTATTGTGGCCGGCATTGTAGAAGCTTTGGTTGGCAGTCACCGCTACTTCAAACACACCCAAGCTGTGGTTATTATCTACGGAATAGCTGCTGTTCTGCTGTGTAGCAATCTCAGACCCATTCAATGTCCAGTTAAAGGCAGCACCAGAATCACTGCAATCATAGGCAATGGTGCTATTCAATACAACGCTCTGGTTCTTGTAGAATTTACGATTGCCAATACCGGTGCCATACGGTGAATCGATGCTGACATTGATATTGCCAAAGACCGTTGTCGATACATTGCCTTGTTCTGCATTCTGATAGCTGGAGCCATTGGTGAGATTCGCTTTCCAATCCATTGTGCCGACGGGCACACTGCAAGTAGGGTTCCAGCTGAGAGTCGCTACCCCAGACGTATTTGTCGTAGCAGCACCAATATCCTGCCACCCGCCGCTATAATTTAAATAATAGTTAACGGTCGCGTCACTCGCTCCTGTGTTGGCGTCAGTATCATTTACAAAGACAGACAGATTGGTTATACTATTCTGCTGTGCATCGGAGCGATTAACTTGGCTGGTATTGCCCTCTGTGTGGGCTATGGTCGTATTATCCTTCTCCACCGTCACTGTCACCGGCGAGGAATTGAAGCTATTGATCTGCTGACCATTTACATCTAAGTCGGTAATATTGAAAAAGAACGTTCTCTCCCCGACATCACTACCATTAAATGGACTAACAGAATCGAAAGTGATGGTGCCGTTACTAGCAATCTGTTTTTCGTCGACCCGCTCGATCGCATGACTGCGGTTGACATACAACGTGGCATTCACCACATCGAAATTCGGATCAGCGATGTCTACGGAAAAGTTCCAGGATTCGCCAAACCCGCCAGTGCGGTTACCGGAATCAGAAAAGCTGGAGAAATTGCCGACCACCGGTGGTGAGTTGGTTACTGAGACGTTAAGACTTATTTCTTTCCAACAATCATCGCCAGGACTGCATGCCGTCTCTGTCGCATTCGCGAGCAACGTACCAGTTTTACTTTTATTGACGGTTGACTTATAGCGGTTTGGCTTCATTTGGACAGTAATGTGCTGATAGGAGCAGCCATTCATATCGAATTTGTTCTGCGAATACTGTACCGTGTCGAAAGTAAAGCTGACACACGGATCACCGCTTTCACATGATAACGTTACATTGTCAAGTTGGGCATTGCCCGTGCTGTTCACAGTCAAGACCGACCAGTTAGTGTATTTGCCTTGTGGCGCTTCGCCAGATAATTCAGCTTCTGTTGTATTCAGTATATGTGTTGCCAACACAGAGACATTTACTTGCGTGTCATTCGTCACGACCGAAGTATTCGGCTGTGTCCACGTGACCGTCGAATTCACTAAATACGAACCAGGTGGCGTACAGCTATCTGCGGTGACGACGCTAGTGTTCGTGGTGAAGTCTCCTTCAGTAATGTTTGGATACGACAACGGGGCCGGGCTTGCCGTCCACTGCCACGAATTATTCTGTCCATTGCCATTGCTGCCAGACGGCAAGTCCCACGTCGCGTTGACAAAACGAGCCGCACCATCACCAGTGTTAGTCACATTGATCGCGATCGAAGAACTATTGGTCTGTTGCCGTGTCACCCCATCCAAGCTTACCGCATCGTTGGTCGCATTATTCTCAACGGAGAGGGAAGTGGTAGCAATGGCGGTGAAATTGAACCGGTCACTGGTATTGAGATTGGCAGCACTATCATTCACGTAAAAGGTCACATTATGTGTGCCGGCCAGCACTGGAGTATAAGAGGCATTAAAGGTGCCATTCTCCTCTGTCCCACTCACCTTATCCATAAAGCGAACAGCCTGTGACCCATTTGGCAGGCTAATGTTTGCCCAAACATCACCGAGATCAGCGTTATCCGAGGCATTGACCTGCATAAATTGCGAATCAAAATGCATGTCCACTTGTGACTCATTCAGGAAAACACTATCAATTCGTGGATTAACGGCGTCAGTTACGTTCAACTCTACGGTAGTATTTCTGCCGGTTGGCAATGCAGACGCATTACTGACTGACACATTAGCGACATACACATTAGCTGATTGTGAGGCACTGATATTCCAGGCCACCGTCACATTCTGGGAGGTTTGGTTGGTGATCACAACACTGTTGTTAGCAGACACAAGGCTCGATCCGTTGCCGAATGTCTCCAATGAAAAGTTGACAGGTACATTACCAGTGTTATTGATCGTCAGGTTAAATAAATCGCCAGCACTGTCTTGGGATTTGGTGAAGGATGCGTTTGAAGGTTCGCGGGTCCATGATCGATTCTTTGGTACTTCAATCGCCAATGTCACATTGTCATAGCACCTTTCTGTTGACTGACAGGCATTATTTGTCCCATTTGCTGCCAAAACACCGGTGTAATTGCCTGGTGCATAGCCGCGTGGCACAGCAATGTCTATGGCAGTGCTATTGCTCTGCGTTGCCTGAATATCTAATGCAGCGGTCGTTATGCTTATGGTAAAGTCAGTACATACGGTGCCACTGTCACAGGAAACGTTCACATCGGTCATGTTGGCATTCCCGGTGTTGTTCACCACCGCTGTCATAGTATCGGATTGGTCATGCTGAATAGTGAGGTTACTATACCCAGTCACATTCACGATTGGATTACTTGCCACCGTCACCTCTGTTGCATTCACCACCTGCCCATCAGCTTTCGAACCATTCGGCTGCTCCCACGCTACACTCGTATTCACGGAATACGTCCCCGGTTCCTCCCCCGCCGGAATTGTCACAGTAAATACAGCAGAACAGGTCGACGGCGCCAAATCAGTGGTATTAATCGTCCCACAGCTCTTGTTAGCGGTGATCGACCACCCGGCAGGCACATGCACATTCGAAATATTCGCCTGATACATCCGCCCGTCTCCGGTATTATTCGCCTCAGCACTGATATTGAAACTCGCCCCACTGTCCTGATCGATAGCCGAAAAGCTCACCGACTGATTCACCGACAAATCCCCTTGTGTCGTCTCATTCTCCAAATAGAACGACCTGACGGTTGTATTCTGATTCCCGGCATAAGTACCCGGATCGCTTTGCGTCTGGGAACTGTTTACCTTCACGTCATACCAGCCGAGTGTACTACCGCCTGACTCCCACTCGCATTTGTAGGAACTACCAGTGTCTATGGTGGAAGAACAGCTATTGAGTGAGTCTGTTGCATTGTGAATCGCATAGAAATTGATATCTTCTGTTTCATCTGGAATATGCACATCGTTTGCCTTTCCTTTGGCAGTGCTTTCCAGAGCAATGGTCTCAGTCACAAACCGATAATTGCTAATGCTAAAGAGCTCATGCGTTAATTGCCCGCGGTAATAATACGAATCAACTCGTGCGCTCATATTTGTATCCTGATAGCTGGCATTGTCGGCCACGCCTGCCTGCCAGTTGTGGTTCTTGGTAATCTCATAATCCGTGTTTGCCGGAATAGTCGTGGTAAAGCTCGCCACCCCAGAACTATTGGTCGTGTTATACCCAAATATCTCTAAGGAACTGCCGTCTTTGGTAAGCCAGAAGGTAACATTAATACCGCTCACGGCTACATTGCGATCAATATCGGTCACATTCGCCCTAAACGTGCCTGTGTGCGTGCCATTCCGAACAATATGGCTGGGCTCGGCGCGGAACCCAAGAGACAGATCATCTTTTTGTGGCGTATCACTCAGAAGGGTAGAGGTATGCGTGCCACCGGCACGATCGGTCACATTCATCTTAAATTCGATCTCTGTCCCTGCATCAGACTGGGTAAACGCTGGGTCCTGTACAAAGGTGGTGCGGTTCTGACTATCACACGGACAGCTGACATTGGTGGAATTCACCAACGTCCACCCTGCCGTGTCTGTGCGATTGTACCACACACTCACGTTTAACACATCAGGATTGTCATCCGACACATTTGCCGAAAAGTTCCACTGCTCGCCCCAGCCGTTATCCTCTTCC
>JAHENU010000092.1 GCA_018609855.1 Candidatus Nanohaloarchaea archaeon
GTGCTACAGCGGACCACAATTAATCCGAATCGTGTCGGTCAAAGAAATGTGCATCTGCTGTATGACAATAATCGCATCGTAGTGACATGGGATCTTAATCCCGAAAAACATGTATTCCTCTTTGATGAATCGCTGAACGAAGTGGCAAGCGGTGTCACTCCGTCGAACCTTCTCGTAGCGAAATTAATGCCAGTGGACGTGCAATCTGATCAAAAGAATATCCACTTTTTTGATCTAACTGGATCACAGAGACAGGGCACTGCTACCGCGAGGATCATAAATGCCTCTGTTCAGGGTTCTAATTTTAATTTTGGTAGATCGACAATTAAAAGTTACTCTGAGGGGAAATGGGTTCCTTCATCTAAGGCCGTGGCGACAGACAAACGTACACACGTTTTAGCAGGGATGAGCAATGGAAACAATGTGCATAATTGGCTTGTATCAGATTTGGATGCTGCCGAAGTTGCATCTAATTCCCGTATAAACGGCCGATCTCTGATAATGGACTTAGACTCCAATAAGGACGTGTTCGCTTGCATACGCTCACAGATATCGCAGCCCAACTCTCAGACTCAATTGATAAAGTTCGATGGCAAAAATGGAAATCAAATCTGGCAGATACCAACTTTGCAGTATAGTGGTTCTGCAGTCCACATTGATTGTCAGATAGACCAATCAGATGAAATGATTATCAGAAGTTACGCCCAAAAGATGCCGTTGCTGGAACAATACAATGGCCAAGGACAGAAAGTGGGAGCGGCTAAACTACAGTCACAATATCTCGGCAAGCGGGGTGGCCGAATGCTTATAGCGCAGAATAATGACATTGTCTTTTTTGTAGAGTTGAGCAGAGGATCAGGTAATCAAAATTCCTTTGCCATTGTGAAATACAACCAGAGCAAAACAAGGGGTGGCGGAGGTAAGAAGAATCAGACGCCGGTGGCACAGTTTACCGTGAATCCGCAAAATCCTAATGTCGATCAGCAGGTAACGTTTGATGCCGCAGCCAGTCATGATCCTGATGGTGGGCAGATTCAGCGGTATCGGTGGTTACTGGGAGATGGGACGACAGAGAGTGGACAGCAGGTGACGCATAGCTATGGCAGTGCCGGGCAGTATCAAGCCTGGTTGTTGGTGACGGATGATGAGGGGCAGGGGAGCGGTGTTTTAAAGCCGGTCTGTGTCGGAAATACACAATGCGGAGGAAGCAGACGGAATTTGTTGACCTTGCAGCCTGGCTGGAATATTGCGTATAATGATAAGCAGGCGGCGATTCTAGTGGCAGCTGTAGATAAAACGTGTGGCACTGCTACGGTGATGGGGTTGCGTAATGGGCAACTGTATCAGGAGACGGACGCATTACAACCTGGAATGAGTTATTTGATTCGGGCTGGGAACGAGTGTGAAGTAGAGGGAATCACGGAGGTGGTGCAGCAGGAGAACATTACGTTAGAGCAAGGTTGGAATTTGGTGGGGGTGCGAGACAATATTACTCGTACTGAATTGGCAAAGGTGTGTCCGGAGCCGTTGGTGTTTGGGTTAGAAGATGGGCAGTTGGCAAGACAGGATCGGCTGGTGGCAGGGGAAGGGTATTTGGTGAGAGTTAGCGAGACGTGTGCGTATACACTGCGATAGTGTGCGGAAGCAGAGCGATGTGTGATGGAAGACGAACAGACCAATATTGTCATCATGGGAGCAGCTGGCCGGGATTACTGGAATTTCTTGCAGGCCTATCAGCACGATCCAAGCTATCAAGTAGTGGCATTTACCCAAACACAGATTCCGGGTATTGCTGATCGCACGTTTCCTGCTGCTTTGGCCGGTCATTTGTATGATTCTGATATCCCCATGCGGCCTGAAGAAGATTTGCCCAAGATTGTGGAGGAATATGGTGTCGATACGGTGGTGTTGGCCTACAGTGATCTGCCATTTTCATACGTGATGGAACGTGCGTCATGGGTGCTTTCTTTAGGCTGTAATTTTGAGCTGTTAGGGCCAGATACTACTATGATATCGGCAAACAAACCCATTATCTCAGTCTGTGCTGTGAGGACTGGGTGCGGCAAAAGTCAGACAACGCGATATGTGGTTGATACATTGGAAGCGATAGGGTATACTGTTGTCGTGGTACGGCATCCCATGCCGTATGCAACAGACTTGGCATCTGTAACGGTGCAACGGTTTGCCTCAACTGAGGATTTTGCAAAGTACGATATGACAATTGAGGAATTGGAAGAATATGAGCAACATATTCGTAAAGGAACGGTTGTATATGCTGGCATCGACTACGAACAGATTCTATACGAAGCGGAACAGGAAGCGGATGTCATTGTGTGGGATGGCGGGAATAATGATCTGCCGTTCTATCAGCCAGACGTCCATATTGTCTTAGCCGATGCACTGCGCCCAGGCCACGAAATATCATATTACCCGGGCTCTATCAATATGCGAATGGCTGATATATTGGTCATTAATAAAGTTGATACTGCGTCAGTCGATGCTGTGACGACTGTTAAAGAGAATGTTGCTTCTTATAATGTTGACGCTGCTGTGTACACAGCCCGTTCCCCTATTACGCTGTCACCGGAAACAGAGTTGGCTGACGAACGGGTTTTAGTTATTGAAGATGGGCCGACTGTGACCCATGGCGAAATGCGATATGGTGCTGGCTATGTGGCTGCACGTGCCCACGGCGCTAACATCATTCAGCCACACTTATTCGCAAAAGGTACAATTCAAGAAACGTTGGCACACTACGATCTTGAATCAGTTGTGCCAGCAATGGGCTATACTGATTCTGAATTGCGTGATTTGGAACGTACTATTGCCGCTTCAGGCTGCGACTATGTCATAGATGCCAGTCCTGTCAATCTGCAACGAATTCTGAATATAAATGTGTCAGTCATACAGGCGCATTATGATTTGGTGCCAGAAGACGGGTTGGCTGAGAGCATCCGACATACAATAGCATAAAGCTTTTGTGTTGCTTGAAGGTGTGTTTGGAGTGTCGGTCATCACCGGCGCATAACATCGGTTGCCGATTTATTAGTGCATGCGTGTTTAGGTATATGCAGTGGGATCCAGATATGCCGGTCACTTCTTTTCCATCAGCAGTGCAAGCGCCTCTGCAGGATCATGCGCACGCTATGTATGTGCAATTAGTGCCATACGTGGCACAATCTGCCAGCGATAAACGAGGAGTGCTAGTGCCAGAACGTGAGTACGGGCACAGTTATCGCCGGCAACGCAGTGCCCAACCACCGCCGCACTGGTATCAAGAATTGGTTGCTACAAACCCACACCTACGTCCAGATAGCTGCATTAGAGCTATTGAACGAATTTGTGCAGGTAATGACAAAGTCTATGGTTTCTCGGAATCGAAATATGCTCCGTATGCGTACGGCCCATTAATTCGTGATATCCTGTGGGAGCGTGCTGCGTATGGGCATGATTACCCTGAATTCGGTGACAGTGACTGGGCCTACACACCGCCAAGTGTAGCTGTCCGTTCCTATGTGGATCTGGATCCTGTGTCAGCTACGGAATCTTACGAATATGTCAAATGGCTGTTGGAAGATGATGAAGAAGCATTGAGTATCATGGAAAAATATTGTGCTGATGTTGCTGAAGCAAAGGACTTAGCGCCTCTGGTCATGCAAAAAGGCCGGTAGGGCTTTCTCATTGATTATCTTCTCAGGTTGTTCCAAATCAGAAGAGTGTATTTCTCTCACCTTGCGTGAAACCAGTCCATTTAAAGAGTCAGGCAAACGTATGAGATCTGCAGATCCAGCTGTTATTGCCATGTCTATAGGGAAACGTTGTTGCATTTTCTCTGCCAATGCCTGCCGTTGTTCATAGGGCAATTGCCATGCCGCATTGTCACGCACATGTATGTGAAAGCCGCGGCCAGAGTATATCAGAGAGAGGTGTGTAAAATGTTTGCTCAAGAGATCGTTTAACTCGGCTGTTGCCGTCGCCACATCAATAAAACACTGTTCGCAAAATGCATAGGCGCTGATCGGGCCAGATAGTTTATTACGCATCATACGGCAATGCATGCAATAGAGATGGTTGGGATCAAGGTCAAAGACTAATTCCTGAACAGCTGATGATGGTGTGCTTTTAGTATCATAATAGATATCCTCTGGCACATAGGTCAGAATTTTCTCATTGAGTTCGGCATGGGTTAGGTATTGCGTAACATAAAGTAATTTATACAGGTATTGTTTGTGCATTGGTCGATAGCGTGTGGTCTCAGAACCTACATCAATCACTAACTGCTCTTGGTCGCCGATACGAAACCAATCAGCCGATGTTGCGAGTGAAAATTCATTTTCGTAAAATTGCCGACGTTCGGCGACCCGCGCCGGACGCATGCCGTACGGAAACTGTGCTTCCATAAGCAATAAATGGCTGCAACTATCATATGCTTTATGGTGGCTGCTATGCGCATCACATCTTCTATACCGGCTGTCAAAGCACTAATGCACGAATTGGAGTGTGATATGGAAGCTTTAAAACAGGTTATTGATTTCCTGCAAGAATATGACGCCGATGCACAGCTCATAGTGCACACTCAGGCGAAGAATTCTCAGCAAGCGGCACAAGCGATGGACATCCAAGTTGAACAGATTGTAAAAAGTGTCGTATTTGTGGCTGAAGAAGATTCAACTGCTGGTTGGGTCGTGCTAGTGCAAGGTCACACCCATGTAGACACAAACCAGCTGGAAAAGCATATCGGACGCACAGTGCGTATGGCGACACCGGAAGAAGTACAACAGCAAACGCCTTTCCGCGTTGGCGGCGTATCTCCTTTCGCGCAACCTTTGCCGGTAATTGTAGATGAGGCAGTATTAGGTATAGCTGAAATACAGCCAGCTGCTGGTTCTACGTGTGTTGGAGCGTTGTTAACGCCGGCAGAATTAGTACGATTAACAAGAGCTGATGTTGCTCAATTAAGTTGATGATTTGTGCGGTTCTGCTTTCAATAAACTGCACCTATAGTATGGGTCCCGTAGTAGCGTATACCTTGCGTAATACTGTGCATGTAAGATGGGCAGACAAATTAAAACTGAGATGTTTTTTGATCGGCACAGAAAATTTACCTTTGTTGACGGTGGTGTTGTGTCGCCCCTTCACTTATATAAAGTTAAGGCGCAGAGGATTGCAAGAGAAAATGAATCATATGGGATAGTATGGATACACAGCGACAACAAGACCTCATTCAAAGGAATACTGCGGAAATTGTTACTGAGGAAGATTTGCAGCATGTATTGAAAACAAAGGAAAAACCCGTGGTGTACCTTGGCTGGTCAATCACTGGAAAACCACATACAGGGTACTTTATTCCGGTGATGAAGTTAGCGGACTTTCTTCAGGCAGGATTACAGGTGAAGATATTGTTAGCCGATTTGCATGGTGCCCTGGATAATACGCCGTGGGATGTGTTAGAGCAGCGATATCAGTATTATGCGGCTATTATACCTTTAATGTTTGAAGCGGTGGGAGCAGATATTAGAAATTGTGAGATTATAAAAGGTTCCTCATTTCAACTCACCTCCGAGTATATGCAGGATCTATTACGATATACTTCTTCTGTGTCGTTGCACGATAGCCAACGGGCGGCATCAGAAGTAGTAAAATTCGGAGATAGTCCTCGGTTGTCTGGAATGCTCTATCCATTGATGCAATCTTTGGATGAGGTGTACCTGAATGCTGATATTCAATATGGTGGAATTGACCAGAGAAAGATTCTGATGTTTTCCCGAGAACATTTGCCTCAATTAGGTTACCAGCCACGCATTGCCTGTATGACCCCTCTGTTGCCAGGTCTTTTAGGCAAGAAGATGAGTGCGTCTGACAGTGCTTCAAAAATAGATGTGCTTGATAACTCAGATACTGTTGAACAGAAAATATCTGATGCATATTGTCCTGCAGGGCAGGTGGCTGACAACGGTATCATTGCATTTGTCAAGCATGTGGTTATGCCATTAAAGGCTGATAGAAATGAAGCGTTTGTTGTTGAACGTCCAGAAAAATTTGGCGGACCTCTGTCATTCAATTCATATTCTGAAGTGGAACAAGCGTTTGTTTCCGGAGATTTACATCCGTTGGATTTGAAAACAGCAGTAACCAATGAGATAAATCAATTGTTGGAGCCATTTCACAAACAGCAAACCTATTTACAGCAATTGGCGATGGCAGGGTATGCTGAAAAGCACGAAAGCGATGCTGAAAATAGCGAGAACAAGTGTAATGTTTAGACGGTTGCATTTATTTAAAACATGTGGTGGTGGAGAGGTATATGCTTGATGTGAATCTTTTGCGGGAAGAGCCCGAACGGGTGAAGCACAACTTAGCGCGGCGACCAGGAAATTATGCTGAGTTAGTAGATAAGTTTTTAGAGATAGATACACAATGGCGACATTCGGTGTCTCGATTAAATGCGGTACGGAGCCAAAAGAATACCGTGTCTGAGGAAATTGCTCAATTAAAGCAGGAAGGTAAATCAGCAGATGAGAAAATACAGGAAATGCAACATGTGTCAAAGCAATTGGAAGAGCTGGAAGGACGCCAGGAGGAACTGGAACAAGAACGGCATAGGTTGTTAAAGCAAATCCCGAATCTTATGCATTCCAGTGTGCCAGATGGCCAGGGGGAGGAAGATAACCCAGAAATTAGGCGATGGGGGGAGCCCCCTCAGTTTGATTTTAACCCAACAGATCACCGAACCATTCTAGAAAACCTCAGTGTGTTAGACGGTGAGCGCGCTGCTAAAATATCTGGCCATGGCTTTTACTTTATGAAAGGTGATTTAGTCAGACTTGATTTTGCCCTGCAACGGTTTGCCTTGGATTTTTTAGAGCAACGTGGTTTTACGGTAATTAATCCGCCATACATGATGAACAGTGACGCATATGCCGGTGTCGCGCCATTGGAAGATTTTAAGGAACTGATGTACCAAATTTCTAATTACGATCAGCATTTGATAGCTACTTCAGAACATCCTGTCGGTGCTATGTTTATGAATGAGACGGTGTCTGCAAATGAATTGCCATTGAAATTTGCTGGGTTTTCTCCCTGTTTCCGGAAGGAATTGGGGGCGCATGGTAAATATACTAAAGGTCTGTTTCGGACACATCAATTTAATAAGATAGAGCAATTTGTGTATGCGCATCCTGATCAGTCATGGGATCTGTTTGAACAGTTAATGCAGAATGCAGAAGAATTGTATCAACATTTGCAGCTGCATTACCGTATCGTGGAGATTTGTACAGGTGACCAAGGTGCTATGAAGGCCAGACAATATGACGCAGAATTTTGGATGGCAGATGGTCAGTTCCGTGAATTTGGCAGCAATTCAAATATTACTGATTATTCTGCACGGAATTTGAATATTAAATGGCGGCCCGGAGAAGGACAGAAACCTGCTGGCTTTGTCCACACGTTAAATAACACCGCTATTGCGACAAGCAGGACCTTGATTGCCATTGTTGAGCAGTATCAGCAGGAAGATGGAACTGTGAAGATTCCCTCAGCTCTGCAACCATATATGAACGGAAAGCAGTATCTCGGTGAATCGGCTTACACCTGAAGTGCTTTTCTAATGCACAGTCCCGACGTAATTATTAGTAACTTATGACCGAATGCCGTCTATGAACATCCATGATGCGGTGCATGGCTACATTCAGTTAAATTCGTTGGAAGAACGGTTATTGGATTTGCCGGAGATGCAGCGGTTGCGACGA
>JAHENU010000093.1 GCA_018609855.1 Candidatus Nanohaloarchaea archaeon
ATACGCAATTTGTGCTAGACGGCTATCCGCGTACCATGGATGAATATGCTGCCCTCCAAACTATGGTAACCATTGATGCAGTAATTTTTCTAGATGTAAGTTTGGAGCAGATCCCTTACAAACTTTCACAACGCTATGTCTGTACTTCTTGTGGCTTTACCTATCATCAGGAATTATTCCCGCCTGCAGAAAATGGCACCTGTCATCAATGTGGAGGTACTGTACAGAAACGGGCTGATGAAGATCCTGAATCTATTTCCCATCGTATTGAGCTCTATCAACAATACACGGTGCCTGTGATAAAAGCATTTGCCGCTGACGGGATTCTGCATCATGTTGATGCGCAGCGGCCATTCGATGCTGTCGCTTATGAGGTAAAAGAAAGAGTGACACCATTTTATAAGGGTGAAGCAGATGACTCAGCAACAGATCTATGAGGTATGGGAATATGGCTACGGAGAGAGTGGCAGGTTCAGATTTGCAGTAAATATACCTGAAGATGCAATCGACAGATTTTTACAGCGGCAAATTATTAGCGGATACACATTCCGAGAATATGTGCGACAGGAATTAGGATACAAGCAGATCAAATTATGTGTGAAAGATCCGCGGCAGAAAGGAACTCAAAAGAAGCCAAATTATCCGAAAGTGGTGGATGTGGATCTAAGATATGAAAAACGAGGTGAAAAAGATGGGTGATTTGCCGAAGCCAGTAGATGAGGCGATGATTTATGAAAATAGTAAGTTATATGCCTGTCTGGCAAATCGTCCGTTAACAAAAGGTCATGTTGTCGTTGTATGGAAAGATACGGTGGAAGATTTGCACTTGTTGTCTCAGGAAGACTATGAGCATTTGATGGAAGTTGTTGATATGGTAAGAAGCGCGATGTTGCAGGCTCTAAAAGTAGAAAAAGTGTATTTGATGTATTTTGATGAAACACGGCATGTACACTGGCATCTTGTGCCTCGGTACAATGAGAAAGGAGTTAATGTGTTATTGCATGAACCAAGAGAGTTAGAGGATACAAGATTGGCCACAAAATTGCAGAAAAAGTTGGAAATTACTTCCACTTAATCGAACAGCCCATAGCCGGCTTTTGATCTTCTGGAATATCTTCAGGACTGTCTTCTGCCAGAGCAATAACTGCTTCCTTCAATTCTTCCCGCTCTACTGCCTCAGGATCCTGCCAGTTGTCATCTAAGCGGCCGTGGTAGACTAATTTTCCTTCACTGTCGAGCAAATAGAGATCTGGTGTGCATTGCGCTTGATACTGTTTCGCCACTTCCTGTGTTTCATCTACCAAGTAAGGGAAATCGATGCCCTGTTCTTCAGCAAATGCTTCCATTTTGGCAGGACTGTCTTCGGGATAGTCTGGATGGATATTTGGGTTAATGGCGACTGTATTAACACCATGATGTTCAGCTGTTTGAGCAAGTTGGATGAGGCGCGGCCATACGGCCTTCGCATACGGACAGTGGTTACACATGAAAGCAACAATTAGGCCGTTTTCACCAAATAATTCCGCAGTAGTATATTCAGTGCCCTGTGGATCAGGCAAGGTAAATGTAGGCATTGCAGTGCCCAGTACAATAGATTCAGATTCGACAAGGGCCATAGTATCACCGAGGTAGAGGTGGTGCACTTTCAAAAAGGTGTCTGTTGTTGCTCCACAGTCAATCCTCAGCAAGTGTAGTAAATAAAGCATGTATTAGACGTATTGTCACCATTTTTTGAATATAAAGTATTCAGTAGTTTTAAATAATGTATATCACTGCAGAAAAAACATATTGGAAAAGGAACATCGGTCCCACTGTCCTGCCACAAGGTGACAGTATGGAAGATCTATCGCAGTATCGAATGGATGGTATGGCACTGGATGAGATTATACACACCTGTACAGTTGGTGACGATGGACTGGCCGCATTACAGGAATGGGGCGATGAATACGCTTCCAGTTTTCTCGAGTACCAGAATCTGCGCGATATAGGTGTACCAGATGATGATGCTTACTCTATTGCTCAGGCAGTTGCTGAAAAAAACGACGGTCTCTTTCGCTACGAAACGCTTGATGAAGAAGAACAGCGGCCAAAATACATTTCTTTAGGATTAACAGCTGATGAATTCCAGCGTGCACATCAGACGTTTGGTGCTGAATTGCCTACGTATGATGAACTTGTCACTCTACTCAGTGGCAATTCCTCTCGCATCGAACCCACGTCATGTAAGATAGCGCATCCATATGAGATATGCATTAATCGATATGTGGCTGAAGCGCACGATACTAATGAAACTACAGTTGACAAATCGCTCTCTGCTGATAGATACGAAAACACAGTGATACCGAACAGAGTTGGTGAAGACACAGCAGGATCTACGTATGATACGAGTTTTACCGGGCCGCCTATTGATGCAGTAAAACGTTACGGCCATCGCATATGGAACCGGGGTGTGAAGTATGCGGCACTGACTGGCATGGCACTTGCAGCTGCATTCGGACCCAGTCCTGAAGAACCCGCAGACCAAACCATTGGCGGTATGGAACGACCTTCTTCACACATTGAAACGGTTATTTCCGGAGACTTCGGAGAAACGCCTGAGAGTGTTCTTGAAGCACACCTCACACAGGGAGATATGGCAGAGAGGAAACAGCAATCAGATGACGCAGACGCGTCTTCCGGAGGAAGTGAATTAGCAGACGATCCAATTTCGGCCACCAGGCCGTCAAACCAGCTTCTGTCGGCATCAAATGATAATGCTAGCATATTCCAGCAGCCGTCAATTGAGGCAGAAGCGCGACGTCAGTTTGATCAGCATATAGCAACAACGCCGATGGAGTTATACAACCAGCAGATTAATCAGCAGACAGAACGGTTGTGGCGGCAGCATCAGACAGAACAGCAGTTCAGTCAAACGTTTGGTGGCATATTGGGTGTTAACGAATGGGTCTTTGGTAGTGGTAATGATCTCATAGAAGATGTCGGTATATGGACGGGCATCTATCAACCACAACAGCAACTGCGGGGTAGGGAACTAACGTTTTAGTCGAGCTTACGGTGTCGTGAATTGTCGGCTGGTGGTGTTCAATCATGAAATTGGTTACTATAGAATAGATCCTACGATTAACGACATCTTCTCTTCCCAGTGTTGTAGGTAGATTATAAGAAATGCTAATTTATTTAACTAATGCTGGGAATAATGCTTCTATGCAGCAATTTGACAGCATTGTAATTGGCGGCGGATCTGGATTGAATATTGCCTCGGCATTGGCAGGAAAAGGAGAGAAAGTGGCCATTGTCGAAGAAGGGCCGCTGGGCGGCACCTGTCTTAATAGAGGCTGCATTCCCTCGAAAATCATTATCCATTCTGCCGATGTGATGGATGAAATTCACAATGCAGAAAGATTCGGCATCAAGGTTTCTAAAAACTCAGAGGTTAATTTCAAATCCATAACAAAACGAGCTTCTGAGATTGTGGATGAAGATGCAGAGAATATAGAACAGGGAATTGGACAAACGGAAAATTTAACGCTCTTCAAATCCAGAGGCAAGTTTATTGGAAATAAAACAATGAAAATAGGTGATAAAGAAATCTCTGCAGATAAAGTATATATCGTGGCGGGAACCAGACCATTTATCCCCCCGATCAATGGCCTAGAGGATGTCGACTACATTACTAGCAAGGAAGCCTTACGATTAGAAACGCAGCCGCAATCCATGGCGGTTATAGGAGGCGGATATATTGCTGCTGAGCTCGCTCATTTCTATGGGGCACTTGGCACTGACGTAACCATCCTGCAACGATCGGAACCACTGATAAAGCATGAAGATGAGGAAATAGCCGAGACATTTACAGAGATTTTTAGCCAAAAGCACAATGTAATGTTGCGATGGAGCACAGACAAAGTTGAGCAAAAAGGTAAAGGACAAAATAAAAAATTCAATGTTCATATTTCCCATAAGGATTCTCAGGAGAAGAAAACTATAGAAGTTGATCAGGTTTTAGTCGCAACCGGCAGAGTGCCCAATACTGATCTGCTGGAAGTTGAAAAGGCCGGTATAGAAACTGATGCCAACGGCTTTATTACAGTAAATGAATTCATGGAAACATCAGCAGACAACATCTGGGCTGCCGGAGATATAGCAGGTATATATTTATTTAAGCATAGCGCGAATCTGGAAGCGCAACACGCGTTGCGGAATTCATTGCATCCGGACTATAAACAGCCGGTCGATTATACGGCAATGCCGCATGCGATTTTCTCCTCACCACAAATAGCCGGTGTCAGCAAAACAGAAGATGAGTTGCAAGAAGAAGGCAGAGACTACCAGGTAGGGAAAGAATATTACAAAAAAACAGGCATGGGAGTAGCGTTGCAAGAAGAAGAGGGATTTGTCAAATTGTTAGTGGATCCTGAGGATAAGACAATTCTTGGGTGTCACATACTCGGGCCTGGAGCACCAACGCTCATTCATGAAGTATTAGTGGCCATGCGCGCCGGAAGCGGCACCTTGTATGATATCACAGACACAATTCACATCCATCCGGCGTTGTCGGAAGTGGTGCAGCGGGCGGCAAATAATGCACGGTAAGCGTATAAGATTAAAAAGCTTAATATCACTTATCAACTCTTCAACGGCCACCGATGATAGCGAGGAGGTGATTCAGCAGCAGAACCCCTAATTACATCTTCAGTCACCAATATAGGGCCAGTATCAGTGTGATATATAAGACCATCTTCATTGTATCGAGCAGATATACCATACTCTTCTTCTAATTGCTGGCCTAATGAAGAAAGCGTGTGCCGCACAGTGAGAGATGTACCATTATTTGTCCTCCGTAAAGACATCAGCTGAGGAGAAACAGCGATAGCCGGTACATGTGCATATCGGACATCATCAAGCTCACAGTTATCCGCCACATATTGGTCAGTTACAGCGAACCCTGGCAATTGCTCTATCCCTTCTCGAAGAGTGGCTTCGTCCATAGTATAATATTCACACTCACTTATTTGGATTTTACTCCAACGTGGTGGCTGCTGTGTTGGAGCTGACACCTAAAAGAAAAACCGCACTACTTTATTCACCATTGCCGCCCATCTTTTCTAACAGGGAGGCGATATTCCATAATTCGGTACGGGTGAATTGCTGGATATTTGGATCATTGCTCGCTTCATCTAAGAAAGAGGTTGCCGCATTCACGCGTAAAGCCAGTTCATCTTCCTCATTTCGCAATTGATTAACAGCTTCTTGCAACAGCTCCTTTACATTATTTGGGACTGTAGAGTCTTCGCGAAGAGAGTTCATCCGTTCTATAACTGTGGCGACTTCTGTCATAATCATCACCCTGCTGCATCTTCAGAGTCACCCTGCAGTTCACTCATCTTGTTCTGCAATTTCTTTTCATGCATCTCCAATGATTGTAATCG
>JAHENU010000094.1 GCA_018609855.1 Candidatus Nanohaloarchaea archaeon
AATACTGCGCCTGTTCTATATTATGTGCCCCACATTCGTCACAGTTCATTGCCCTTCACGCTCCAACTGCATCCCACAGTGCACACAAAACATAGCATCAGGTTCGTTTTGTAACTTGCACTTTTGACATTCTTGAGACGAGGATTGCCTTTTATATTTGTCAGCGAGCTCCATAAATGTTTCATTGGAAATTAAACCCTGTTTATGTTGCTGCTGTAACAATTCTAACATATGCACATGCCTCTCTTGCTCTTCCGCAATACGCTCTTGTAATTGTGGAGACGGTGTCGCCGGCACCGTCGGTGCACTATCATGCTCTTCTGTTAATAGTGCTGGCTGCTGTACCGGCACCTCTTTAGTCTGTGGTCTTACTGCTTTTTTAATCTTTCTCATCTGCTGCTTATCATGCAGCTCATGGAACGTATGCACTACTAATACTGAGGCGATAACGCCCAATAACGCCAGTCCTGCATACAGAGGGATCTCAGAGAATGGCAACTGCACATCTTTCTGCACCACGTCCTTCGTATCAGCCGTCATAAATTGTGCTTCTGTTAAGACATTGCGAGCCTCTTTCGCATAATCCAACGCTTGTACCAGCCGCCCTTCTTTCATATGCTTCTTAGCTAATTGAATTAAAGATTGAGCTTGCTCAAGCATATCCGATATTTGTTGCATAGTAGCCGTCTCTAGACCAGCGGCATTGTGCTCCACAGTCCGCAACAACGCCTCAACATTAGATATAGTGGTCTGCACTAACGCTTCCTTAGATTCAAACACTTCTAGCTGCAGAGGTTGTTGTGCATGCGCTCGCTGACTGATAGCCGATATAGTAACAGAACGTTGCTGTCGTTCCGCAGAAGCTGGCACAGATATACGGAACAGGATGGTGGTTGTCTTGCCAGAAGATAGTTCGGTAACGGGAGAAGCCGTATACCATGAAGACGGCACGCCATCTGCTTCCAGTCGAATACGCTCTAATGCCGTATTCCCGCTATTCCGCAGCTCTACTGTCACATAACTGGTTTGGCCCCGTTCTATATGCAATTGCTCAGGAAATAGCTGCGAAATCGACAATTCATGTTGCGGAGGCTCGGCAGCACCGACAGAAGGAAGAGGTTCCTCATCGCTACCACCACCGCCAGAGGGGGCTGATGGCGCTTCCTCCGTCTCATTTTCCTCTGTTACCACAAATGTCCGTGAGGTGGACAAAATCGGCTGTCGAGAGGAATAATTCAATTCAGCATGTAGTGTATACTCCCCTGTTGGTTGATCAGACCGCACAAACAATTCCCGATCAAATGACCGGTTGCTGGCTCCTGGCACAAACACAGCTTCATCTTTCACTGTGCTATACGTCACATTATTACGTTCTATCCAGTAATCAAGAAATACGTCCAGGCCAACTTCACCTTTATTCTCTAGTCGAATAGTCATGTTCTGATATGAACTTTGTGGCACTTCAGGATCTAACGCATCAATCACCAAATCGAATGGCCCGCCTTTCGAAACACGGAATGTGGTGACATCCCGTTGCGTTCTTCTTCCTTGGGCAAGGGCCGTCTTAATCAAGTGCACCCCAAGAATAGGGTCTGAAACCGTTTCTTCATACATATACAGTCGCGATGTGTTCGTCGATTGCATGAGCGATAATTCACTGGCATTCGCCGTCAGCCAGCTATCGCCGTCAGGATCAAATATCTCTAATGAAAGCTCACTTTCAGCTATCTCTCTGCTTATATTCGTCTCACCGCCCACCAGCACAAACGCCTTTAGGGTTGTGTCATCAGTATCCTTTCGATAAAAAACCACACTGGTATCTGTTTGAAGCGACAAGGGCAGTCGTGCCTCAAACACGTATGTATTTGTCACAGTACGGGTTAGGTTAGTCTGCGTATCAAAATAGGAGGTGTCTACAGAGAGTGTATAATTACCCCGTGGACTGTCAGACGGGATTGTAACATACGGTAATTCGGACAATGTCCCTTCCCCCGTAGTTGTTCCATTGTGGGCAAAGATCGTGTCATTGTTTGATGTTATGACATCTAAAGACACATTTGCCGATAAGTGCTGTCCTGCTGCATCAGTCACATTATAATGAATTGTAGCACTCTCTCCGGTAAAGTACGTCGGACGTCCTGTGTGCACCGCCACGTCTAACTGCGCACTAACACTCAAATTGAATGTATTCTTCCCAACACCACCATTATTATCTGTGGCATTTACTGCTATCTGATACACACCTCTTTCTACTGTGTTAGTGAAATTATGGGTCCAGACTGAGGTGCTACCCGGCACATTGGCCGTCGCGTTCGTTAACGCCACTTCAGTTTCTGTCCCATTTGGTAACGTAACTGACGCGTTCACTGAAGAAATACCGCTCCCTGACAAATCATCCACTGTCACATTTATAAGAAAAGATGTGTCTTGCACAGACACATTCGTTGTATTATCAAAGACGTCAGCGCCAATAACCACATCGAGAGATGTATTCAGGGTTCGGTTTGCTGGCGTTCCATTGCTCGACACAAGATACGAAGCATTGTGACTTCCTTGTGCTAATCCTGACGTATTATAGGAAATAGCAACTGTGTGAGAGCTTTGTGCTGCCACAGTGAAATTTGTTGCATTTAAAGATGTACCATTTGCTGACTCAGGAGATAGGGAGAAGTTTACTGGTTTGTTGCCAATAGCTGAGACTGAAACATTACATAAAGAACCGGAACTATTGACTATGGCTTTCGTCGAACAGGATTGCGGTGAGAGCGACCAGCCATCGTCTGCTGGCACCGTAATAGTGAGATTTACCTGTGAACTGGCAACCGAATCGCCGGCAATAGCAATAGTGCCATTATATGTCCCTGTTGCAAAACCAGAAGGGACAGTAATATTCACTGATGCCTGAGCAGCGGTGCCAGCCTCTATTTCTGCAATCTGTGATGTAGATAGATTTACCGTCATATTCCTGCATGCAGTTGTATTGGCATTACAAGACAGGGACACATTACTAACATTGGCATTTCCTGTCGCATTGAGTGTAATATTGCCAACCGTTTCTACATTACCTTCGGCTATGGTTGCATTCAAAGAAGCGGGCGTAGTATTCAACAAATGATTCGCAGTCACATTTACCGAAATGTTTGTCTCAGTACTATTAAAAGAGCCATCAAAATTCTGCCAGGTGGCATTCACGGAGACCGTATATATTTCCGGTGCGGTCAACGCAGCTACTGTTACGTTCCCCTCGCTGGTACATGACTCCCCGGCAGAGAGATTACCGCACGAGGTATTCGCCAGGTGTTTGGTCCAGTTATTCGATACTGTTGCCCTTGGCACAGAAACACTCAGATTTACCGCTAATGCTGGCCCCGCTCCTGTATTATTCACTGTGGTATTCAATGCAAATAATGAGGCATTGGTAGCGGTTATGCCAGTAATAGTCATAGCTTCCTGTGAGACAGACAGTTCC